>CAKUNB010000094.1 GCA_934668285.1 uncultured Oscillospiraceae bacterium
CCGACGGGTTTGAGCGGGCCGTAGCGCAGCGTATCAACGCCGCGCCGTGCCATCACCTCGACCGGCATACAGCCCTCGAATACGTAATAATCCTCAAAGCCATGGACCTCCGCCTCCTGCGCGGCGGCAAGCTCGCGCACAAAGGCGAGATACTCCTCCTTTGACATGCCGCAGTTGATGTAGTCTGCCGTGCCGCGGTCGTAGCGAGAGGCAAACCACGCCTGCTCCATGTCGATGGACTCCTTCGTTACAAGAGGGGCTGCGGCGTCGAAGAAATGCAGGTAATCCGCGTCGCCGAAATAGGCGGCAATGGCATCGCTCATCGCGTCCGAGGTCAGCGGGCCGGTGGCGATAATGACCGGCCCCTCCGGCACCTGCGCGACCTCCTCGGAGACCACGGTCACGTTCGGATGCGCTCGCAGCTTCTGCGTTACCATCGACGAAAAGCCGTAGCGATCGACTGCGAGGCAGCCGCCCGCCTCTACGCGCGTCGCATCGGCGCAGGAGAGGATCAGGCTGCCCAGCCGCCGCAGTTCCTCCTTGAGCAGGCCGACGGCGTTTTCCAGACGGTCGCCGCGCAGGGAGTTCGAGCAGACCAGCTCGGCAAAGTCCGCGCAGCGATGCGCCGGACTCATCTTATTCGGCTTCATTTCATACAGCCGCACAGAAAAGCCGCGCTCGGCCAGCTGCCACGCCGCTTCGCTTCCGGCGAGGCCCGCGCCAATCACCTTAACTTCTGTCATTTCTTCGTTTCCTTCTGGGTTTTTGTCGTTTTTCTGGTTTTTTTGGCTTTGGTCTTTACCTCCGCTGCCGGTTCTTCCTTCAGCTCCTCGGCAGTGTCGACGGTCTCGGCAGTCGCCTTGGGCATCCGGCGCTGATAGCCGCGCTTGTCCTCCGGCAGGAATTCCGGACAGCTGTCATTGATGCAGAAGGGTTTCATATGCCCTCTGCCGGATTTTTTGAACAGCGTCTGGCCGCAGGACGGGCAGTCGTTCGCCGTCGGGACGTCCCACGTCATAAAGCCGCAGTCCGCGCCGCGCTCGCAGGCATAGAACACGTAGCCCTTGCGGGATTTGCGTTTTAAGATACCGCTTCCGCACTTCGGGCAGCGGCCCGGCATCCGCTCGACCAGCGGCTTGGTATTCTTGCACTCCGGAAAGCCGGGGCAGGCCAGGAACCGACCAAACCGGCCGCTCTTGATGACCATCTTCCGGCCGCAAAGCTCGCAGACCTCGTCGGTCTCCTCCTCCGGCACCTTGATGCGCTTACCCTCCAGCGCCGTTTCGGCGGCCAGCATTTCCTCGTGGAAGCCCTTGTAGAAGTCGCGCAGGACAGACTTCCATTCCGTCTTGCCCTCCTCGACCTCGTCGAGCCGGTGCTCCATGTTCGCCGTGAATTCCACGTCGATCACGTCGTTAAAGCGTTCGATCATCAGGTCGGTGACCACGTTGCCGAGCGGCGTCGGGTACAGGCGCTTTTCCTTCTTTATCACATACTCGCGATCCTCAATGGTCGCGACGGTCGCGGCATAGGTGGACGGGCGGCCGACGCCGCGCTCCTCCATCGCCTTGACGAGCGTGGCCTCGGTATAGCGGGCGGGCGGGAGCGTGAAGTGCTGCTCCTGCTTGGTATTCTCGGCGCGCAGCTGCTCCGAGCCGTCCAGTTCCGGCAGCGTGCAGGACTTTTCCTCCTCCTCGTCGTCCTTGCCCTCCTCGTAGACGGCGGTGAAGCCCGCAAAGCGCAGCACCTGCTCCGTCGCGCGGAAGATATGGCCGGCGCACTGCGTGTCGATCTGCAGCGCATCGTACCGTGCCTCGGCCATCTGGCAGGCGACGAAGCGGCTCCAGATCAGCTTGTACAGCCGGTACTGCTCCTTGGTCAGGTCGTCCTTAATGGACTCCGGATCGAGCCGGACGTTGCTCGGGCGGATGGCCTCGTGCGCGTCCTGCGCGCCCTCCTTCTTGCGGAAGCGGCGCGGGGAACCGGCGTAATACTTTTCGCCGTAGCGCTCGCAGATCAGCTCCTTCGCCGCCGCCAGCGCTTCCTCGGAAAGGCGCAGGGAGTCGGTTCTCATATAGGTGATGAGGCCGACGGTGCCCTCGCCGGTGATGTCGATGCCCTCATAGAGCTGCTGCGCAATGGCCATCGTGCGGCGCGGGGTCATATTGAGCTTGCGCGACGCCTCCTGCTGAAGCGTCGAGGTGATGAACGGCGGGGTCGGTGAGCGGCGCTTTTCCGAGCGCTTGATGCCCGCGACGGTAAAATTCTTGCCGTCGATATCGTGCAGGATCTCCTGCACCTCGGCCAGCGAGTGAAGCTCGCGCTTCTTCTCCTCGCCGAAATAGCGGGCGGTAAAGCTGCCGGTCTTATTCAGGCAGCGCAAAAACACGTCGAGCGTCCAGTATTCCTTTGGCACGAACGCCTCGATCTCCCGCTCGCGCTCCACGACGAGCCGGGTCGCGACGGATTGCACCCGTCCGGCGGACAGGCCGCGCCGGATTTTTTTCCACAGCAGCGGGCTGAGCTGATAGCCTACGATCCGGTCGAGAATGCGCCGCGCCTGCTGCGCGTCCACCAGATCCATATCGATATCGCGCGGTGCAAGAATGCTCGACGTCACGACGGATTTTGTGATTTCATTAAATGTAACGCGCTTCGTTTTCTCATCCGGCAGCTTGAACAGCTCCTTCAGATGCCACGAGATCGCCTCGCCCTCGCGGTCAGGGTCGGTTGCGAGGTAGACCATCTCGGCCTTCTTCGACGCGCTGCGCAGCTCGGTGATCAGCGCCTCCTTGCCCTTCATCGGCACGTACTCCGGCGTGAAATCGTGCTCGATATCCACGCCCATCGTGCTCTTCGGCAGGTCGCGCAGGTGGCCCATACACGCCTCGACGCGGTAGTCCGGACCGAGATACTTTCCTATGGTTTTCGCCTTGGACGGCGACTCAACAATGACCAGATTTGTTCCCTTTGCCATGCAGGAACCTCCAACTACGTTCTTTTGTAATAATTTCCGCCGAGCTTCCGAATCAGGCCGCGAAGCTGCAGCATCAGCAGCGCCGCAGAAACCTGCTGCGCCGGAAGGCCCGAGGCCGCAACGACCTCGTCGGCGTGAATCGGCTCCGCCGTCACGCAGCGCAGGACGGTTTCCTCCTCCTGCTTCAGCTCGGCTTTCTTTTCGTCACTATACGCGCGCGGCGGCGGATTGTCAACGGTTATTTTGTCGTCAAGCTCCGGAATCGGCGAATATACCGGCAGCGCGCGGCCAAACCGCGCCTGATAGACCCGCGCCATCGACTCCTTCGTGCGTCCGTCGGCCAGCTTGTCGGGATAGAGATGCAGGTAGGTCGAAACGACATCCCAGCCGTCCATCGCCATGATCGCGCCCTCGCGGAGCAGGCGATTGGTACCCTCGCTGTTCTTCGAGCCGATGTTGCCCGGGACGGCAAACACATCCCTGCCCTGCTCAAGCGCCAGATTGGCCGTGATCAGTGCACCGCTTTTCTCCGGCGCTTCGATAATCAGAATGCCCACGGAAAGCCCGCTGATGATGCGGTTGCGCACCGGAAAGTTCGCGGCCAGCGGTCTCGTCCCCGGCGGGTACTCGCTCATCACGCAGCCGTGCGACATGATATCGCGGAACAGGAAGCGGTTCTCCGCCGGATAGGCGATATCCACGCCGCAGCCCAGCACGCATACCACCGGCATGGTGGAGTCGAGCGCGCCGCGCAGCGCCATTGTGTCAATGCCCCTCGCGCCGCCGGAGACGATAATGCCGCCGCTGGCCGCAATGAGCTTGGAAAACTGCTTTGCGTTCATCAGGCCGTAGGCGCTGCACCTTCTCGTGCCGACAACGCCGATTACCGCCTCGGTGTCGATCTGCGGCAGTGTGCCGCGGTAATACAGCACAGCAGGCGGGTCCGGAATATTCCGAAGACGGTCGGGATACGCCTCATCGCCATAGGTCATCACGGAAATTCCCTTGTTATCGCAGTCCTCCAGAATTTACAGCGCGGCGTCGAGCGACTTATCCAGCACGCCCTCCAGCCATTTTTCTTCAAAGCCCTCGGTTTCGCGGCAGTCGCGCTCCGTCAGGGCATAAATTCGCTCCGCCGTGCCGAACAGCCGCAGCAGCTGCGCCCGCCCGACGGTGCCGATTCCCTTTCGCGTCGTCAGCCAAATCCAATGTTTGAGCATACTTCTCTCTCTTTCGCTCCGACAAGTTCAGCAGCGCAGCTGCCAGAGGACAATCGCGGCGGCAACCGCCGCATTGAGCGATTCGCAGCGCGGCTGCATGGGGATAATAATTTGCTTCTGCGAGGCACGCAGCAACTCGTCACAGATGCCCTGCCCCTCGCTACCGATCACCACCAGATAGTCGCGCAGGTTCAGCTCCGTCAGCGCCTGCGCCGTTTTCGTAAGTGCCGTCGCTGCAAGCGGAATTTTCTGCTCCGCGCACTGCTGCAGCACCTGCGCAAGCGGCAGGCTCACCGGCGGCGTGCGCAGAACCGCGCCCATCGAGGCGCGGAGCGTCTTTTCGGAAAACGCATCCGCGCAGCCGTTCGTCATCACCACGGGAATGCCGAAGGCATCCGCCGTGCGCAGGATCGTCCCGAGATTTCCGGGGTCCTGAATCCGGTTCAGCAGCAGCATGCCCGTTTGAAGCTGCGGCGTCCGGTGCTCCGGCATAGCGCAGGTGAACAGGACGCCCTGCGGCGTGCGCATGCCGGAAAGGCTCTGCATCAGGCTCTCCGGAATCGACACAAGGCGGCAGTCCTCTGGAAGCGGCGGGCAGTCCGCTCCGTCCGAGATCAGCACCGTCCGGAGCCTCGGGTACCACAGCAGCGCCTCGCGCAGCAGCTTCCAGCCGTCGCAGACGAACTCGCCGCTCTCCTCGCGGTAGCTCCGGTCGGCCCGCAGGCGGCGGATATGGGAAATGAGGGGATTTTTGCTGCTCGTGATCCGTTCCATGCGTGCCCTCCCAGCGTTTTTCCATTCGGTGCGCCGCTTTTCGGCGGCAGACACCAATCCGAGTATATTTTAACAGCTTTCTCTGAAAAAATCAACCTCTGTCGGGATTCCGGCAGAGGTTGATTGAGAATTTGTTGCAATTTATCCGCTTTTTACCGTCGAATCCGGTGCTCCGGCGCCTACTTTTCCTGTACTTCCTTGCCGGTCAGGTGCTCGATCTGAATGGCAAAGAGCTGCACGGCCCTTCCGGACTGTTCGATTTCTGCATCGGCCAACTGCTCGTCCGGATAGTATTTCATGGCAAGCCGCTTCAGAAGCGTCGTGGCCTCCGGCCCGTTTTCCAGCAGGCGGCACCGGCCAAATACGACAACGCTCTGCAAAAACGGCGCCCAAGGCTCCTGCCGGAGCGTCTCGTTTCCGTAAACGGTGAAGCACACCTTGTCGCTGGCGCGCAGGGCGTCGACCTTGTGTCCGGCCCGTGCGCCGTGGAAATAGAGTTCTCCGGCCTCACTGTCGTAGAGATAGTTGACCGGCACGGCATAGGGGTATCCGTCGTCGCCGTTGACAGCCAGAACACCCCTGCGCGACGCGGAAAGCAGCTGCTTTGCCGCTGCCTCGCTGATCGCCTTTCTCGGTCTCCGCATGGCTCGAAACATTGCACCGCTCTCCTCAACCGAAGTATTCCGCAATGGCCGTCATCCGGCTTTCCTGCTGCACGCCGAAGGGGCAGCGGCTTTCGCAGTGACCGCAGTGCAGGCAGGCGTCGGCATTCACAGCGAGCTTGGTATAGTGATTCGCCGCGACGGTATCGCCCGCCAGCGCAAGGTCATAGTACTTGTTCACAAGGCCGATGTCGATGCCCGCCGGACAGGGCTGGCAGTGGTTGCAGTAGACACAGGTGCCGGTGATCGTCTCGGCCGTAAAGGAGCCGATGACGGAATAGTCCCTCTCCTCGTCGGTCGCCGTGAGGAATTTCAGAATTTGATCCAGATGCGCCATAGTCTGCACGCCGGGGACGGCCACGAGCACGCCGGGGCGGTCGATGGCATATTGCAGGCACTGGCTGTGCGTCAGCGCAACGCCGAAGGGCGACTGATCGGCAGACAGCAGGCGCCCCGCAAAGAACGGCTTCATGACCGAAATGCCCACGCCCTCGCGCTGGCAGCGGCGGAACAGCTCAAAGCGCTCGTTCACCGAGCCGACGCCCCATGAGTCACCCTTTTCAAAGTCATACGCCGGATTGATGGAAAACATCATCAAATCGATCAGGCCAGTATCGATGATGCGGTTGGCAACCTCCGGCGTGTGCGACGAAAAGCCGATGTGATGCACCACGCCCTGCGCCTTCAGCTCCTTGATGTAGTCCAGAACGCCGATGCGGCAGAGCGTTTCAAAGTCGTCCAGCTCGTCGACGCAGTGCAGGAAGCCGAAGTCCACATAGTCCGTTCCCAGCGTTTCCAGCTCCCATT
>CAKUNB010000095.1 GCA_934668285.1 uncultured Oscillospiraceae bacterium
TCGCAGCGGTGTCTATCCCCCTCCTGCGGGCCAGCGTATTCCCGGCGTGAAGAGAAACACGGATTGCGTTGACTACATCATCAATGGTTTCTTCTATGATGTCCTCAAGCCACCCGTTGCCGGTGATATCGCTTCGGGAAACGGGATTGTTGCCGCAGTAGGCAAACATATTTGTCCCAGTGAAACCCTGCCCCGTACTTGCAAAACTGTCCGCGTTGAGGAATCGGCGCATGGTGGGGTCGTAATAGCGGGATTGGAGATAATAGAACCCGGTTTCGGTGTCGTAGTAGTAGCCGCGGTAGCGCAGAGGATTAACATTGGCGAGGGCGGTGTTATTAGGACGATTGAGGATACTTTCACCGGCGTAGTTGGTGATACCGATCAGCTTGCCCCATGCGTCGTAGGTGTAGGTGGCGTAGGTTTTCTCCGTGTAGCCGGTGGTGTTGCCGTTTGCGTCTGTGACCGCGACGGGACGAAAGATTTTTACGACGTCGCCTTGCTGGTTTAGTGCATAGAAATAGTTGGTGAATTTCGCACCGTTGTTTTTGGAGAATTTAACAGCAAACGGGCGGCCTTGGGCGTCGTAAGAGAAGATCATAATGTTGGCGGTATCGCCTTCGCCGATCTTTTCGTAGACAACCTTGCCGTTTAAGGTCAGGTATTCGTGCTTTGTGCCGTTTACGTCCTTCGAGGAGCGGATGCCATCAGCGTCATAAGTGTAACTGGTCGTCTTGCCGCCGGTAGTCAGCTGCGTAAGCTGCCTGCCGTTCTTCCACGTCAGATTGCTGTAGGTTTTCGAGCCATTGTACCAGTTCGACGGGTTGCCGCTGGCGTCGTAGGAGATGGTGCGGGTAGTGCCGTTTGCTGTGACCGAGGTCAGCAGGTCGAGCCAGTTCGAATCGTCATAATGGTAGGTCAGCGCGTCGGGATTTGTGGTGGAATCGCTTGTGGAAGTCAGGATATTACCAGCTGTGTCGTAGCTGTAGGTATAGGTGACATGGGAGCCTTCCGTGTCGGTGTTGCTGGCGTATGTGTAACGCGTCTCCGTCTTGAGCTGGTTCTGGTCGTCGTAGGTGTATTCTACCTTCGTGCGGCGGGTCGAGCCGCCGGAGGCGATTTGGGATTCTTGGATCTTGGTAATGTTACCTAATTCATCGTAGACGTAGCGGTCACCGGCAACCAGTGCGCCGCCTGTCATGCGGTAGTTGTAGTATTCTACGCGCGGGGTTGTCTTGTTCCCGCTGGTGTAGTACGACTGAGCGATCGTATAATACTCCGCACCGCCATTGCTTGTGATGGAGGACTTTTGCAGCCGCTTGAGCTTGTCGTAGGTCAGGTTGATCTTCTGACCGGACGTCGTGCGGACCTGCTTGAGGCTGCCGCGCGGGTGGCTAAAATGCTGGGCGGGAAGTGCCGGAAATGCCGCAACCGGCACCTCCTGCCCAGCGAAAGCAGGAACGGTAATATTGCGAACGGGGGTATGCTTCTTCCTATTCGTTATGCGCGGCTTCCATCATTGCGACGATTTTTTTATAATCGTCGCTCTCAAAAAACTTGTTCGGAACTGGAACTTGTAATAGACGGTTTGAATTGGCTAGAATATAATCTTGCATGACGAGCTTCGGCAGCGGCTTATCCATAGTAGAAACGATGAGATACGTCTGCATGCTTATGCAGAATCTTTCGAGACGCGTAATTTGATACCAACTCATCCGCCGCTGCTGATAACCGAGCAGCGTATAGACAAATACGCCATTACGCGTAAAATGGTAGCTTTTGCCATAGTAAAAAGTAAGACCGATAATCAGCGGAACAACCAAAATGAGAATGTATTTTATATCCAGAAACCAACAGATACTGGCTGGAATCAATAAAACTACCGCCAAAGCAAGGATAACGGGCCATCCACAGCGAATGCAAACCTCGTTATCGCGTTCCTGATTACGGTTTTCGTTCTCCATACAGACTCCTCGTATGATAATGACATTACAACATTTGAAAACGCAAGCGCCTGAAGTCGATGACCAGCTCGTTTTGCGTATCGCACGCGACGGAGAGCCGGAAGGAATGGCGGCTGACATGCTTCAGCTCGCAATACCCCCAGCTGAGCAGCTCGGCGACAGCGCATTGGAAGGAAGCAACGTGAAGGACTACCGCTTGGACGTCTTGGAAAAGCAGCTCTGCTCTGCCCGCCTCTGAAGTCAGAAGAACTCTGCATTGCTTCTCCGCGCCATCCTGCGAAAATGCAATCTCCGAAAAGACCGCGTCGTGGAAGCTGTCGCAGCAGCGCAGAAAGCGGCGCATATCCTCGGAGAGAAACCGATCAATTTTTGCAAGATAGTCGAGGTATTCCGCGCGATTATGCTCCCACTGCCGCTGCGCGGCGTTTCGCTCGACACTGCTCTCCGCGCTCATTGCGCGCCATAAGGATTGCTTGAAGTATTCCAAAAATAAAGCACCTCCGATTGCAGTAAATATGGTGAAAAATTAGCAAATTAACGAGGCCTTTTAATACTAAAATATGAGAAGGCTTGGCGCTAAAGCGGGGACTAGCGTTACTGATGGCAGTAAAGCTCCCGAAATGAATGGAGCAATTGGAATGGTATACCTTTTGCCAGAGGAAGATACTGCGGTACTTTCAGAAGCTGCTTCAAAGTAGCGGGCTTCTTTATCATCTATGCCGCCAACTGAAATCGATTCCAACATGCCAAATGTGCATGGAGGATCAAACGTTACAGAGACCCCATCGGCATAGGTATATTTCGCGCCAGGGGATAGCCCAACTACTTCAGTTGCGTTGAAGAAGTCCTCTCGCTTCCCGTTGTAGTCCCAGTCTGCCTTTTTCTTCAGCCGTTTTTGAACTTTTTTGGGGAGTTTTCCCTTAGAATTATTTCCCTTATCATGTGGCGAACCATCTTCATTTTGTGCATATCTTGTGCCTTTTTTCCAGACATGAATATGCCGTTTTGTGCCATTGCCCGTATTTTCCGCATCGATTCTGTAGTACCAGCCATCACCCAGCTCTATGACTTGACTGTCGCAGCCATCGGAATCAAATCGTATTATAGGGTTGTTTAGGCAGTACGCGAACATGTTCACTCCAATAAAGCCTTGATCTGTGCTGGCGTAAATGTCCGCATTGAGGAAACGCTTGAGTGTAGGGTCGTAGTAGCGGGATTGGAGGTAGTAGAAACCTGTCTCGTTGTCGTAGTAGTAGCCACGATAACGGAGGGGGTTGAGGTTGGCGAGGGAGGTGCCGTTGGTTTTGCCTAGGATGCTGGCGCCGGTGTAGTTGGTTATGCCGGTCAGCTTGCCCCACGCGTCATAGGTGTAGGTGGCGTAGGTTTTCTCTGTGTAGCCGGTGGTGTTGCCGTTTGCGTCCGTGACCGCGACAGGGCGGAAGATTTTAACGACATCGCCTTGCTGATTCAGAGCGTAGAAGTAATTTGTGAATTTTACGCCGTTGTTTTTGGAGAATTTAACAGCAAACGGACGACCCTGCGCGTCATAGGAGAAGATCATAATGTTGGCGGTATCGCCTTCGCCGATCTTCTCATAAACGACCTTGCCGTTTAAGGTCAGGTATTCGTGCTTTGTGCCGTTGACGTCTTTTGAGGTGCGGATGCCGTCGGTGTCGTAGGTGTATTTGCTGGTTTTGCCGCCGGTGGTCAGTTGCGTAAGCTGGCGTCCGTTATTCCACGTCAGATTGCTGTAGGTT
The DNA here is from genome assembly GCA_934668285.1 of uncultured Oscillospiraceae bacterium. Taxonomy (GTDB): domain Bacteria; phylum Bacillota; class Clostridia; order Oscillospirales; family Oscillospiraceae; genus JAZOXB01. The sequence continues at coordinate 3,719 of CAKUNB010000095.1, forward strand.
TTCGAGCCATTGTACCAGTTCGACGGGTTGCCGCTGGCGTCGTAGGAGATGGTGCGGGTAGTGCCGTTTGCTGTGACCGAGGTCAGCAGGTCGAGCCAGTTCGAATCGTCATAATGGTAGGTCAGCGCGTCGGGATTTGTGGTGGAATCGCTTGTGGAAGTCAGGATATTACCAGCTGTGTCGTAGCTGTAGGTATAGGTGACATGGGAGCCTTCCGTGTCGGTGTTGCTGGCGTATGTGTAACGCGTCTCCGTCTTGAGCTGGTTCTGGTCGTCGTAGGTGTATTCTACCTTCGTGCGGCGGGTCGAGCCGCCGGAGGCGATTTGGGATTCTTGGATCTTGGTAATGTTACCTAATTCATCGTAGACGTAGCGGTCACCGGCAACCAGTGCGCCGCCTGTCATGCGGTAGTTGTAGTATTCTACGCGCGGGGTTGTCTTGTTCCCGCTGGTGTAGTACGACTGAGCGATCGTATAATACTCCGCACCGCCATTGCTTGTGATGGAGGACTTTTGCAGCCGCTTGAGCTTGTCGTAGGTCAGGTTGATTTTCTGCCCCGACGTGGTGCGGAACTGCTTGAGGCTGCCGTCGCCGTCTGTGCCGTCGTTGTAGGTATAATACTCCGTGTAGGTCTTGCCGCCGCCGCTCCACTTCTGCTTCGACAGGCGATTATACGCGTCGTAGATATGCTCGGTGCGCAGACTGACGGTATTGCCGACCGATTCACTGCTGCGGACAAGGCGGCCGAGACTGTCGTATTCGAAGCGATACGTCGTCAGCACGGCGGTGCCGTCCTTGCCTGTACCGTAGTGCTTCAGCTCGGCGATTGCGCCTTCGGCGTTGTGCTGTCTTTGTAGGCGAAAGCGCCCCATAGGGTGGGGAGGCCGATTGCCCCTAACCGGCCTCCCCGCCCGGGGCTGGATAATGTCACATGTTTGCTGATTTCGCTACGAGGAAATCATTTTCTAAAAGGAGGGCTTGGGTTGAATCGCGGCGGGGACTTTTTTGCGGAGTGCTGCTAATTGCGCGTCCTTCTTTTTCTCCAATTCCGCGATGTATTCTAAGCGGACGGCAGGATCCTCCAACGCGCGAAGCTGGGCGCGGTGGCGCATTGCATAGGGATTCTTTGTCTCGTCTACGTCGGGCGCGTTGCGGAAGTAAGTTTCTTTTGTTTGAATAGCCTGCTCCCAAAACTCCGCATCCTGATAGTATATTACCTCGTCTACAAAATCTTCCCTCAAGTACGTGTAATCCGCTTTTCGCCACAGCTCTTTCCTCTGCTCAAAGGCATCTTCTGGCGTTTGAATTATTTCCAGATAGTATCCTATCCGCTCTTTTGTTGGAACTCCGCCAAAATGTTCCCCGCGAGGATAGTGAATTGGACGCCTACGGTAAAAATGCTGCCATTTATCGTGTAAAATAAAGTAATCATTGTTGTAATAATCTGTTGTTACAAGCGGTGCTGGAATCTCGGTTTTAATGAATAGCGGCTTTGCAGCAAAGGCCAAATACATGCTGGCTGGCGAGGAAAACACCGTGTACATTTGAAGTGAAAACAGCACATCGTTTCGCAATAAGTACCAATGAATTAAATCGTCCTTGTAGCTGGAAAAGCCGAATTCTTCTAAAAAGCTCTGATAACCATCCCGTACCGCGTCCTGAAAATCTGCAAGAATATCCTGTCTTAATGTACCCATACGGACCTCCTAATTCAAGCAAAAAGATGTCTGTGCGAACAGATTTCCGCCGCCGAGCAGTTTGCCACAAACCAGTGCGCCGCCGCCAATGGCCGTGATGGTAACTGCCGCAGTAGCGAGGCCTTGCAGTGCGTGGCCCCAATTTAGCTCTAGTTCATTCGCTCTCTTTGTTTCTTTTGCAGGCGCATAGACATAGGAGGCTTCTGTTTGGAATGTTATTTCCCTAACACTATAGGTAACTACACCGGTCGAAGGAGTAGTATAGCTGACCAAGTACGAAAAATCCAAATAGTTAACGATGAACTCGCCGTAAAACTTACCAGCCGCACCGGCTCGCAGCACGGTTCCGTCCTTAAGCTTGTTCCCTAAGTACTTTTCCAACTGTGGATAAGCTGTAGCTTGTGTGCCTACGGACTTGACTTCCCATGCATATCCTGTACCTATTTCGTATATGTCTACACGACCGACGGATTTGCCTGATGAATCATAGGCGTCCTTCTCAATTTCGTAGAGGCCTCCGCCTTGCGCCCGTATATGTTCCTGTACTTTTCGATGAATCCAACCAAACTCGGAGTTAATAAACAGGAACACCCAAATCGAGATTGTGCCGTCAATGTCGATGAGGTTGGCGGGACTATTCAGGCAATAGGCAAACATGTTCATGCCGACAAAGCCTTGGCCGGTAGAGGAATAGCTATCGGCATTGAGGAAGCGTTTGAGGGTTGGGTCATAGTAGCGGGACTGCAAGTAGTAGAAGCCGGTTTCGTTGTCGTAATAGTAGCCGCGGTAGCGTAAGGGGTTGAGGTTGGCGAGGGAGTTGCTGGTTGTCTGTTTATTGATGATACTGGTTCCGGTGGAATTGGTGATGCCGATCAGCTTGCCCCATGCGTCGTAGGTGTAGGTGGCGTAGGTTTTCTCTGTGTAGCCGGTGACGTTGCCGTCGGCATCCTTAACTGCAACCGGTCGGAAAATCTTCACCACATCACCTTGCTGATTTA
>CAKUNB010000096.1 GCA_934668285.1 uncultured Oscillospiraceae bacterium
GTGAAAGGGAACCGTCAGGGTTTCCTTTCACGTTCAATAACCCCGCCGCAGCGGGCAAAATTGCAAAATAATATTACCTATTTCTATTTTGCAATTTTGAAGGCAGCTTGTCGGAAAAGTCCGCAAGGACTTTTTTGACAAGCTGGGCGCATCGTGCGTTCGCACGATGCGCGTGTGCGCAGCACACGGGATTCTTGATTAAATTTTTAATCAAGAATCAGTATGACTTTTCGCCGGTTTCATGACAAAGTCTAAGCAAGAGGGTGCCACCGGCGCCAGCCGGTGGCGGTCATCTCCAGAGAACTACAAATGAGAAATGCCGCTTTCCGCTGGGTTTGGGGGCGGCTATTTCTTATCTCGGACGCTTTTGACCATCTAAGCAGCCCTGCGCGTGGTGCTTCACGCGCGGGGCTGCTTTTCTATGTAACCGCAATGGACTCAATCATCCATCTCATCCTTTTTTACCAGCTCCTCGATGCTCGTTCCTAAAATCGCTGCGATGGCGCGCAGCTCGATATCGGTTGCAATGCGGTTCTGCCCTTCCAGCTTGGAGAGGCTGGAGGGATTGATATCCACCCCGAGCAGCTGCATTCGCACAACCAGCTCGCACTGCTTCATTCTCTGCTTTTTCCGGAACTGCTCGATATTTGCGCCGGATATGTTCTTATCGCCATATGGGTGACCTCTCGGCTTCATGCACTCACCGCCAATATCTTTCTATTTCAGAATTATAATGGCAAAAAAGCTTGATTTAATTCCGAATTAGAATTATAATGTCATTGACAAGATAATCGGGGTCTGCCCGAATGGTTATCACAGTCCAATATTGAAGATGAGGTGTAACTATGGTAAGGTTGCAAAAGCACGCGCAAACCCACAAGGCATCGCTCAAACGGACGCTTTTTGTTCTCGTGCTGACGTTGATTCTGGCGGTCGGCACGCTTTCGCCAATGGTTCTGGCAGCCCCGATCGGGACAACGCCCGGAAATCCGATCTCCGTCACGATGGGAAAGAACTATTCCTGGAGCTGGACGAAGAACAGCGACCATCTGTACTGCTACAATCAGTTCACGGTGACCGAAACCGGCATGCTGCATTTCCGCATCGATAAGATCAACGACTCCGAGGGCGAAATGTGCAAGTACGATATCGACCTGTATCGGGGCGACGATATCGTTGCGGCATTCCGCTGCACCTACTCGGTCGATCTTCCGAAGCAGTACTACGATTTCTACGTCGGCCTGAAGCCCGGTACGTACTACCTCAACCTGAAGCCGGGCTTCCGCGTCATCAGCGGCACCTTTACCGCGAATTACTCCTTCTCCTTCGAGCCAATGAACTGCGAGCAGGAGCCGAACGAAAGCAAGGCACAGGCAAATCAGCTGATTGCAAATCAGTGGATGGAGGCCTACTACGGCAACGACGGTGCAGCCTATACCGCCAGTCAGATGGACTGGTTCAAGTACGATATGGTAGCGGGAAACTCCTACCGGATCTACATCAAGAACTACGAGAAAATCACTGCAACCACGATGATCTATAACGCATACGATCCCTCCGGAAAGCGTGTGTTCGCCCTGTCGAACGAAAACAAGTCTTCTGTGGACGATGAAGGCAACACCTATTGGGACTATGTCGCCGAGAAAAGCGGAACATATTATGTCAAGTTCTACAACTACATGAAGGCGCAGATCAATTACGGCATCATGATCTATGACCCGAGCCACACGCATACGTGGCGCGCAGACGGGCAGGTCAGCGCCCCCACCTGCACCGAGGCGGGCGTGACCCGTTATGTCTGCAATGGCTGCGGCGCCGTAAAGACGGAGACCACCCCTGCTCTGGGCCACGACTTTGTCACCACCTCCGTGGTCAAGGAAGCCACCTACTACGAAGAGGGCATCGTGGAGCAGACCTGCAGCAGATGCTCCTACCAGACGACAGCCACCACGCCCGTGAAGGTTCTCTTCGAGGATGTTGCGAATACCAAGGTGTATTATTTTGAGCCTGTCCGCTGGGCGGTGGAAAACGGCATTACGACCGGCACGACCGCGACGACGTTCAGCCCCGACGACGGCTGCACCCGCGCGCAGGTCGTCACCTTCCTCTGGCGCGCAGCCGGAAAGCCAGAGCCGACGGGCAGCGCCAATCCGTTTGCGGACGTGAAGTCCGGTCAGTACTATTACAATGCAGTCCTCTGGGCAGTCGAGAAGGGCATTACGAACGGCACGGCTGCCACGAAATTCAGTCCGGACGACACCTGCACCCGTGCGCAGATCGTGACCTTCCTCTGGCGCTTTGCAGGCAAGCCCACGCCCGCCAGCCAGAATAACCCGTTCGGCGACGTCAGAACGTCGGAGTACTACGGCAATGCCGTCCTCTGGGCCGTTGAAAACGGCATCACGAACGGCACGAGCGCAACAACCTTCGACCCCGAAGCCACCTGCACCCGCGCACAGGTCGTGACCTTCCTGTACCGCGATATGAAGAAATAAAGCAACCTCAAGCGGCTGGCAGCAAACACCCTGCCAGCCGCTTCCCTTCCCCGCGCCGCAGCGCCTTGGCTCCCTCTGACGAGGGTAGCGAAGCGGCCTCGCAATGACAGGTGGGGCGGTTTTTGACGTGTGCAGAAAAGCCTCCCTTTGCACAAGGGAGGCTTTGGGTTATTTATCGGACTGCGCAGGTGCGACGAGGTAGAGCTGCGGCAGGAGGCGGTTTTGCTTTTGATCGGTCCCGGCGAAATCGCCGACAAAAACCACGCGCAGCTCGGTTTGGCCGCGCGGGAGCGCCGCCGTGCTTTGCAGACTGTTGATATCTTCGCCGAGCTGCCCAAGCAGCAGCGGATTTTTCAGCAGCTTGCCCGCGTCCTCGCGGAAATCGCCGTAAATTTGCAGCTCCGTCGCCTCGCTGCACTCTACCGTGACGACGCAGGTTATGTAAACCTTGTCGCCCTGCACGGAGAAGTCGCTATGCCACGACGCATCGTCCACAACGTGCGCCAGCTCCGGCGCGACCGTTTCCAGCCGCGCCGCATCATCCTCCGCCGTTCCGCAGCCACCCGCCGACGCAAGCAGGAGAAGCGCCAATGTGACACATAATAACTTTGTTTTTCTCATCTTTCATCCTCCGCTGGCACAACTTTTTCTGTAATTTCGATTGACTTTTTTCGGTTTCGTGATAAAGTGGAATCAAGAGGATGGTCACCGGGTGCTAGCCGGTGGCGGTCATCTCCAGAACTTCACAAATGAGAAATGCCGCTTTCCGCTGGGTTGGGGGCGGCTATTTCTTATCTCGGATCTCTCAATTCCAGTATACCTACCTCGACCCAACCTGTCAAGCGGACAAGCCTTCCCCATTTGTCATTGCGAGGAAGGCGCAGCCTGACGCGGCAATCCGTATCTCCCGTCCGTTTCGTCATTGCGCTCTGAGATTGCCACGTCGCTTCGCTCCTCGCAATGACAGAGGGGGACGTGCATTCATTGGACGGCGGCCTCGCAATGACAAGCGGGGGCGTTTTTCGCGTACAAAGCCCCTGCCGGGTTTTTCCGGCAGGGGTTCGGTTTTATTTGAATTTGTCAAAGAAGCGCTTGCGTTTGGGTTGGGTGGTGTCGCTGGTTTGCTGCTCCAGGGCGCGCAGCAGGTCCTTTTGCTCCTTGTTCAGGTGTGTCGGCGTCTCTACGACGACGGTCACGAACTGGTCGCCGCGGCTCTTGCTGTTGACGTAGGGAATGCCCTTGCCCTTGAGGCGGAAGGTCGTGCCGGTCTGCGTGCCCTCGGAGATGGTGTAGCGCACCTTGCCGTCGAGCGTGGGGACCTCCAGCTCCGCGCCGAGCGCGGCCTGCGTGAAGGTGATGGGCATTTCGCAATAGACGCTCTGGCCCTGCCGCGTGAACACCGGATGCGGCTTGACCGAAACGGTCACGAGCAGGTCGCCCTGCGGGCCGCCGTTGAAGCCGACGCAGCCCTCGCCGCGAACGCGCAGCGTCTGGCCCTCGTCCACACCGGCCGGAAAGCGCACCTTCGTCTTGAAGTTCCGGCGCACCTTGCCCTTGCCCTTGCAGCGCGGGCAGGGCGTTTTGACCACGCTGCCTGCGCCCTTGCAGTCGGGGCAGACGGAATCCGACTGCATGGTCATGCCCATAAAGTTCTGCTGCGTGCGGATGGTGCCGCGGCCGTTGCAGCGCAGGCAAGTTTCGCGCTTCGTGCCGGGCGCCGCGCCGGTGCCGCCGCATTCGGCGCAATCCTCGATGCGCTGGGCGCTGATCTCCTTCTCCGTGCCGAAGGCGGCCTCCTCAAAGGTGATCTCGATGCGAACGCCGACATCCTCGCCGCGCATGGGCGAATTGGCGCTGCGGCGCGACGAGCGGCCGCCGCCGAAGAAGCTTCCGAACAGGTCGCCCAGATCGCCGAAATCGCCAAAGCCGCCGAACGGGTTGCCGCCCGCCGCACCGGCGTTGAAGTTCGGATCCACGCCGGCAAAGCCGACCTGGTCATACTTCGCCCGCTTGTCGGGGTCGGAGAGCACCTCGTTGGCCTCGTTGATCTCCTTGAATTTCTCCTCCGCACCCTCCTCGTGGTTGACGTCTGGGTGATATTTCGCGGCAAGGCGGCGGTAGGCGCGCTTGATGTCCGCGTCGGAGGCGTCCTTGGCCACGCCAAGCACCTCGTAATAATCTCGTTTGTTCTCGTTTGCCATTCTTTACTCACCCTTTCGGGACTATGTTTCCAGCGGAAAAAGGGCGCGCGGTCGGCGCGCCCTTTTGCAATTGCGGATCAGTCGTTGACTTCCTCGAAGTCGGCGTCGATGGGGTCGTCCTTCGTGCCGGAGGCGGCGCTGCCGTTCGGAGCGGCCTCGCCCTGCGGCGCGGCGTTCTTGTACAGCTTCTCGGACACGGCGTAGAAGGCCTTCTGCACCTTGTCGGTCGCTTCCTTGATGGCAGCGACGTCGTTGCCCTTGTTCTTCTCCTTCAGCTCGGAAACGGCGCTCTCGATGCTCGCCTTGTCCTCTGCGGAAACCTTGTCGCCCAGCTCGCCGAGGGTCTTTTCGGTCTGGTAGATGACCTGATCGGCGGCGTTGTGGGTGTCGACCTCGTCCTTGCGGGCCTTGTCCTCGGCGGCATACTGCTCGGCCTCCTTGACGGCCTTGTCGATGTCCTCCTTGGACAGGTTGGAAGAAGCGGTGATGGTAATGTGCTGCTCCTTACCGGTGCCGAGGTCCTTCGCGCTGACGTTCACGATGCCGTTGGCGTCGATATCGAAGGTGACCTCGATCTGCGGCACGCCTCTGGGCGCCGGAGCGATGCCGTCAAGATGGAACTTGCCAAGGGTCTTGTTGTAAGCGGCCATCTCGCGCTCGCCCTGCAGGACGTGGATTTCCACGCTGGTCTGATTATCCGCGGCGGTGGAGAAAATCTGGCTCTTCTTGGTCGGGATGGTGGTGTTGCGGTCGATCAGGCGCGTGAACACGCCGCCCATCGTTTCCAGACCCAGCGACAGCGGGGTCACGTCGAGCAGCAGCAGGCCCTTGACGTCGCCGCCGAGAACGCCGCCCTGAATGGCCGCGCCGACTGCCACGCACTCGTCGGGGTTAATGCCCTTGAAGCCTTCCTTGCCGGTGATGGTCTTAACGGCCTCCTGCACGGCGGGGATACGGGACGAGCCGCCGACGAGCAGCACCTTGGAAATGTCGCTGGCCTTCACGCCCGCGTCGGCCATTGCCTGACGCACAGGAGCCATTGTCGCTTCGACCAGATGCGCAGTCAGCTCATTGAACTTTGCGCGGGTGAGCGTTACGTCCAGATGCTTCGGGCCGGTCGCGTCCGCGGTGATATAGGGCAGGTTGATGGTCGAGGTGGTCACGCCGGACAGCTCGATCTTCGCCTTTTCGGCAGCTTCCTTCAGCCGCTGCATGGCGACCTTGTCGTTCGACAGGTCGATGCCCTCGGTCTTCTTGAACTCGTCGACGAGGTACTTCATGATGCACTCGTCGAAATCGTCGCCGCCGAGGTGGGTGTTGCCGTTGGTGGCAAGCACTTCGATGACGCCGTCGCCGATGTCGAGGATGGACACGTCGAACGTGCCGCCGCCGAGGTCGTAGACCATGATCTTCTGCTCGTTTTCTTTATCGACGCCGTAGGCCACGGCAGCGGCCGTCGGCTCGTTGATGATACGCTTGACCTCGAGGCCGGCGATCTTACCGGCGTCCTTGGTTGCCTGACGCTGCGCGTCGTTGAAGTACGCCGGAACGGTGATGACCGCTTCGGTGACGGACTGACCGAGGTAAGCCTCGGCGTCGGACTTCAGCTTGCGCAGGATCATTGCGGAGATCTCCTGCGGGGTGTATTTCTTGCCGTCGATGTCGACTTTATAATCGGTGCCCATGTGACGC
>CAKUNB010000097.1 GCA_934668285.1 uncultured Oscillospiraceae bacterium
CCTGACTGTCAGACGGCTCGAAAACGGGCAGCTTCGCCATCTTGCCGTAATAGCGGTTATCCTGCTCGGTCTGGGAGGAATGAATGCCCGGCTCGTCAGCGGTTACGATCACAAGGCCGCCGTTGCAGCCCGTGTAGGCCATGGAAAACATGGGGTCCGCCGCGACGTTCATGCCCACCTGCTTCATGGAGGCAAAGGCACGTCCGCCCATCACCGAATAGCCGTAGGCCGCCTCGAGCGCTACTTTTTCATTCGGCGCCCACTCGGCGACCACGTCGCCCTTATACGTTGCGATTGTCTCTAGAATTTCCGTGCTCGGGGTTCCGGGGTAGGCGGCGGCGTAGCGGACGCCGGCCTCATACACACCACGGGCAATCGCTTCATTTCCCGTCATCAGTTGCTTTGCCATAATGTCAACTCCTCTGCCATATGAAAGGCTCATATGGAATCATTCATAATTTTATCTTGTTGTAAAACCGGCGATTTTTCATGGAATTCGCCATACTTTTCATTTTTCTCTCTAAAAAACCGGTTGCAAGAGGTCGAGTGTTGTGTTATATTTGGTTATAGGTAAATAGTCTGTTTTCCAGAGTTTTCCAAACTATACAGTCGGAGCTGAATGCAATGAACGAATCGAATGCCAACGGCAGAACCGTAAGCCTGTCGCCCTTCCCGCGCAGCAAGCAGGTCGGAGGAAATGCGCTGAGCACCCAGCAGAGCAACCGCGCCCTGCTGCTGCGGCTGATCAAGGATCACCGCATCATTTCCCGCGTGGAGCTTGCGCGTCTCACGGGTCTGAAAAAGGCCACTATTACCATCAATATCAACGAATTTCTGAATGTCGGTCTGGTCTGCAACGCCGGTCACATCGAAAGCGACAGCGGCCGCAAGGTGCGCGGTATCTGCATCGCGCCGAATAATTTCTACGTCATCAGCGTCCGGCTGAGTACGTCGTTTTTCTCGCTGGCGCTGCATGATATCAATTCCGACTGCATCATTGTGCGGCGGTTTGAGTTTGACTCCACCCTGACGCTTCGCGCGGTGTTCGGGCTGATGCGGGCCGAGATTCAGAAATTCATCTCGCTGGTTTCCAGCGCCAAGGTGATTGCCATCGGCGTGGGCTATGACGGCGTGATCACGCTGTCGGACTGGCCCGTGCACAGCGACGAGGAGTTCGACCTGGAAGCCGCACTCACCGCAGCCTTCGACATTCCGGTCATGATCAACAGCTCGCTTTACTTTTCCACCTATCAGTGGCGGCACCTGAGCGAGTACAACATGAGCCTGCATACCTTTATGCTGGTGAATGTCGGCCCCGTGGTCTCCTCGTTCCTGCAGGCCTCGCCGGAGACGCTGCTCACCGGTTCGCAGGGCTATGCCGGCTCCATTGGCCGTATCGGCGTCGGCTTCGACGCAAACGGTAATGTGCTGACGCTGGACGATGTGCTCACCGCCGACGCCATCATCAAAACCGTTCGCCAGATGATGCCGGACTATCCCGATTCGATTCTCAACCGCTACCCGCGGCTGACGATCCAGCGCGTGATCGATGCCTACGAAATGGGCGATTCGCTTGCGCGGGATGTTTACGAGCGCGCGTTCCGCACGCTTGGCCGCCTTTTCTCCGAGCTGATCAACTTCTCGAATCCGGACTGCATCGTACTCAACGGCGATATTCCGTACAGCGAGGATGTGCTGAGGCTGCTCAAGGAGGAGTCCTCCAAGAACATTCACCCGAACGCCAAGGTGGATATCATCTTTGACTCGAGCGCCACAAGCAGCGCGGAGCAGAACGATCCGATTCTTTCGGGCATCAGCCTGTTTTTGACCAACCGTTCCTTTAAGAGTATCGTAATTACCTGAAAATCCGGAAAACAGATAAGAGGAGGCCGAAACGGCCTCCTCTTTCGCTTTTAGTCTTTGAAAATGAGGACGCCCTTGAGATAATCGTCATCCCTCATCTTTTTGAGGGTCGGAAGAAGGTCATCAAGGCTGTAGAAAGGATGGGTCAGCAGTCTTTCAAACGGAATCTCCTTATAACGCTTCAGGAGGCGGAACGCTCTGTCAAAGGTCTTCGGGTAGTTTGCAACGACGCTGGTCACGGTCGCGTTGCGCTCAAAGACGACGCGCGGCAGATCGATCGTCACGTTCTTCGCACCGGTCAGGGACATTGCGTTGCCGACCTCGACGAAGGTGCCGAGCTTGCCGACCATCTGCAGTCCCTCGACGGAGGAGCTGACGTGGTTTGCGCAGTTGATGACGACATCGGGGCCGCCGTTGGTCATCTCGCGCACCTTCGCGACGCGCTCCTCGGTGGTCAGGCCGCCGACGTTGATGATCTCATCCGCGCCGCAGATATCCTGCGCCATCTTGAGCTTGTTTTCGTTCATATCGGAGATCAGCAGACGCTCAACGCCCATGTGGCGGAGAATCATGCCAGCGATGACGCCGATGGGGCCGGCGCCGATGATGAGCGCCGTCGTCGTCGTGGAAATGCCCTCGTGCAGGCCGCCCATGGCGGTCATTGCCTGCTCGATGGCGCGCATTGCAACGGCGGTCGGATCCATCAGGGCTGCGATCTTGGAGGGCATTTCATCGGGAATTTTCCAGACGTAGGTGCCCGGGTAGATGTGGACGTACTCGCCGAAGCCGCCCTTGAAGTGCGGTGCGGTCTCGGGGTCGCAGTTGCGGATGCCGGGCGTGTGGTTTCTCGGGTCGCCGTAGATAAACGCATCGTCGCACATGATGCACACGCCGTTGCCGAAGCGCATGCAGGAGGGGCAGGTGCCGCAGGTGATCCAAGGATAGACTGCAATGCGGTCGCCGAGCTTCAGCTCGCCGCCGTAGCAGTGGATGGATTTCTCCGCGCCCTCGCCGATGTCGACGATGTGGCCCGCAAATTCGTGGCCGATCGCGCCGGGGGCGCTCACGCCGCAGTGCATGTAATGGTTGTCAGAGCCGCAAATGCAGGCGGCCTCCACCTTAATGACGAGGCTTCCGGGTAATGCCTTCGGAATCTCATACTCACGTACTTCAATGTCGTAATCGCCAAGGACGACCGCCATTTTTGCCTTTGCCATATCTGTTATCCTCCTTATAAATGATTTGGTTTTGCAATAGAAGCCTCCGCGTCAGCGCAGACATTCTTTCATCCGTTCATAGCGGGCGCGGTAAATGCTGACCAGCTCCGGCTGCGGCTCAAACACATCGCGGATGCGGATCAGGCGCTCGCAGGCCTCCTTACGCGTTGCATAAAGGCCGAGGGCGTGCGCAGCCATCAGCGCCGCGCCGAGGGCGGAGATCTCGTTGCTCTGCACCCGCTCCACGGGCAGGTTGAACACGTTTGCCTTCAGCTGCACCCACTTGTCCGAGCGTGCTCCGCCGCCGCCGATGCGGGCGCAGGCAAAGCCCTTGCCGCGGATGGCGATGTGCTCGTCTACGATGTCGATCAGCGGAACGGTCACGCCCTCCACGGCCGCCTCGAAGAAGTCAAGGCCGCGCGCATTGAGATGCACGCCACGGAAGCTGCCGTCGCCGGTTTCCACGCTGCGGGTGAGCATGACGTTTTGCGTGCCGTCAAAAACCGCCTGCTCAAACAGCTGCGTCAGGATATCCTTTCCGGCGTTCGGGTAGAAGGCGTTTACCACCCAGTCGATGCTCGGGCCGGCAACGGAGCCGCCCATGCAGATGTAGCTGTTGTCAAAGGGCCCGCTGCAGGTCCGGCCGCCGAAAAGCTTGATCGAAGCGCCGTAGCGGTCAGTAAACAGGCCGAGATGGTCATAGGTTCCCGCAACGTCGCCGAGGATGCTGCCGTCCTCCGGCAGGCAGCCAACGCCGAGCAGGCCGCACTCGCTGTCGTGTGCGCCGACGATCACCTTCGCAGGCGCAGGGAGTGCGACGCTGCCGAAGTGCGAAATCTCGCCGATCACCGTATCGGAGGGCACCACGGGGCCGCCCAGCATTTCCGGCGTTACGCCGACGTAGCGGCACAGGTCCTCGGACCAGCGCTTTTCACGGACGTCGAACATGCACTTGCGGCAGGCCAGCGTATAGTCCGTCGCGGTGCCGAGGCCCAATTTGCTGTTAAAGTACTGCTGGATGGAGAGGAATTTCGCCGTCTTTGCGAAAATCTCCGGCAGCTCTTCCTTGATCCAGAGCATCTTCGGCGGGCAGACCGTCTCGCCGAGGACGCCGCTGGTGATCTCGGAAAAACGCTCCGCGCCGAATTCCGCGCGCATTTTCTCCGCCTGTGCCTTTGAGCGGGTATCGAAGCAGAGAATGACGTCCATCAGGGGCTTGCCCGCCTCGTCGACCGCCAGAAGCGTGTCGCCCATGTAGGAAAACGACAGCGCGGCGATTTCGCAGGTCTTCAGATTCCGCCCGACGATCAGCGCAACGGTTTTCTCCGCCGCGTTCCAGATCTCATCGGCAGAAATCTGGCTCCAGCCTTCTTTTTGGTGAATCCACTGGTAGGGCTGGCTGGCAGTATCGATGATACTGCCGTCACCCGTGTCGACCAGCGTGATGTGCACCTTCGAGGTGCCGACATCAACGACCAGAACTGCTCTGTTCATTGTGCCCGCCTTACTTCATCAGGTGCTTGAGCGGCGCTCCGGCAAAGTAATTGTCGAGGTCCTCAAGCATAATATCGATGGAATTCGGAAGCACGTCCACAGTGCCGCCCGCTCTGTGCGCGGTCAGGGTGACGTTGTCCAGCTTCATCAGCGGATGATCCTCCGCCAGCGGCTCGTTCCAGAACACGTCGATGGCCGCCGAGCGGATGGTCTTGTTGGTCAGCGCGTCGATGAGCGCCTGCTCGTTGACCAGTCCCGCGCGGGCGGTGTTGATAAAGATTGCGTTGGGCTTCATCAGCGCAAACTGCTCTGCGCCGATCAGGTCCTTTGTCTCCGGGCAGAGTCTTGCGTGGACGGAAACGATATCGGCTTCCTTCAGCAGCTCCGGCAGGGTGACGAGGGTGACATTATACTTACTGGCAAGCTCCTGCGAGGTGTAGGGGTCATAGGCCAGCACGCGGCTGCCGAATGGGGCCAGACGAGAGGCAACCTTGCTGCCGATCACGCCGAAGCCGACGAGGCCGACGGTCAGGTTCTTCATGGCGACATTCATGGGGTCCTTGTTGAAGGTCGTCCATTTGCCGGTGGCACTGATGCTGTCGCGCATGATATTTCTGGACTCTGCGAGCATCATCAGCACTGCAAAGTCGGCAACCGGCTCGGACACACGGCCCGGGCAGCTGCAAACCTGAATGCCGCGCGCGCGGGCGGCCGCCATGTTGACGTTTTCTACGCCGCTTCTCATAACGCCGATCATTTTCAGGTTCTTTGCCGCGTCCATCATCTTCTCGTTGACGCCGGAAAACTGGGTCAGCAGAATCTCGGTGTCGGCAAGCTCGCGCATGATCTCCTCGTCCGGCTCGACCCATTCAGGGCCTTCCTTTTCGATCTTGGAAACCCACTCGATGGGCTGCTCGGGGTTGTAGCGGATGCCGGTCGTGTCAGTGGCCGTCTTTACGGTCACGTCCGCACCGTACTTTTCAAACCGCTTGAGGATCGCGGGTTCGTCAAGCTGTTCCTTTTTAATCAGGCCGTCGGCCAGAATCAGAATTTTTCTCATCAGATATTTCTCCTTTGCGAGTGATAATTAGCCCTTCTTTTCGCTCTTGTGGCGCAGGATCGAGACAATGCAAACGGCGACGATAAAGACCGCGCCCTGAATCAGATCCTTGCCGAAGGTGGGAACGCCGAGAATCGTAAAGCCGTTGGACATCATCGTAACCAGCAGCGCACCGATCAGGGTGCCGGGGATGTTATAAACGCCGGGACGCAGGAAGGTCGCGCCGAGCATGGCCGCCGTCATGGCGTCGATCAGGGTGGCGTCGCCCATGTAGGGGCTGACGCGGTTGAGCATGGAGCTGGAAACGATGCCCGCAATGCCGCACATCAGGGCGCAGAGCACGAAGCTTTTGAGCTTCTGCTTGTTGGCATCGATGCCGACGTACTGGCAGGCGGAGTCGTTCGCGCCGACGGCGTACATCAGCTTGCCGCTGCGGGTCAGCTCAGTGTAGACCCACATGATGCCGCCGACCACGACGAGCACCAGAACGGGAACCGGAATCACACCGAACAGGTAGCCCTGCCCGAGGAAGGTGAAGCTGTCAGGCCAGCGGTTCGAGAAGAGGACAGAGCTGTCCGTCGCCCACTTGACAAGGCCCTTGGTCAAAAACGAGGTGCCCATCGTGGCGATGAAGGCAGGGATGCCGACCTTGACGCACATCAGCGCGTTGAGCAGGCCGAAGAACACGGCCGCCGTGATGCCCGCCGCCGTCTGCATGACAC
>CAKUNB010000098.1 GCA_934668285.1 uncultured Oscillospiraceae bacterium
CCTTCACAGGCGGCTACGGCTCCGTCGTTAACGGTCCGTACTCCACCGCTCAGTGGATGTATCAGGAATCCGAGGAAGTCTTCAACGATGAACTCAACCCCTATGCTTACGATCCTGCTAAGGCTGTCGAGGTTCTCGAGGCCGGCGGTTGGACGCTGAATGCCGACGGCACCGATTACTCCGGATCCGGCCTCCGCTACAAGAAGGTCACTGCTGAAGAAGCCGGCGACTACGAACTGAATGTCACGCTCGACGACGGCACCATCCTGATGCCTCTGCACATCATGTGGGCCTCCTCCGAGGGCAACTCCGTCTCCGACCTGCTCGTCACGATGCTCGCCAACGGCAAGCAGACTGCCGAGGCCGGCATGGAGATCGAGCAGAACGTCATGTCCTTCTCCGAGCTGCTGAACTGGATGTACCGTGATACCTCCGCTGGCGACCAGTACGGTGTCAAGACCTACGGCATGTACAACCTGGCGACCGGCTTCAACGCGATCTACGACTACTCCTTCAACTTCAACTCCGATCCCAACTCCGACTATGTCGCGATGGGCTACAACACCAACTACATCTTCGACAAGGAACTCGACGACTACTCCATGGACATGGTTTACAAGGCAGCTCCTGGCGACGATGCTACCTACCTCGACTACTTCCAGAAGTTCATCATCCGCTTCAACGAGCTGGCTGTCGAACTTCCGCTGTACTGCAACGATTACTACACCTTCTTCCCGTCCTGGCTGGTCAACTACAACGAGTCCAGCCTGTGGGATTTCCAGAACGCGATTCTGTACGCTTCCATCGAGGGTGCTGAATAATCTGTAAAACCCCCAAAGTGACTTTGGCGACGGGGCGGAAAAACCGCCCCGTCGCTTCCACCTATTTTTTGCTCAGACCGCAGAAAAGCTCTGCGAGCATGTCAAGCGATAACGCGGGACGATTCGGCCTTCCCAGAGCCTTTCCGCGTTCTGAGCACCGGCCCTCCGTTTTTTCCCGTCCTTCGCGTGAAGGACAGCGCTCCTTTTTGAAACGGTCGGCTCCGCAACCTTGAAACCAACTCCCGACGGGATCGCAATACCCCGCGTGGATTTCCATACAAATTTAAAAGAAAAGGAGGGCGCAGGATGACAAAATATGTGCTGAAGCGTATCGGCTATATGATCGTGGTTTTTCTGGTCGTTTCGCTCCTGATGTATTCTATCTATAACCTGATTCCTACCGACCCCGCCCGTGCACAGCTCGAGGGCCTCAAGCAGTCTCTCAAGCCCGAGCAGTATGAGGCGCGGTATCAACAGCTCCGCGAAAGCATGGGTCTGAACGATCCGCTGATCGTCCGCTACGCCCGCTGGATGGGCTTCGCTCCGGAGAAAAACGGAGGGTTCAGTGGCCTGATCGAGGGCGACTTCGGCTATTCCCAAACGTATAAGCAGCCGGTTGTTGACATTCTCCCGTCGAGAATGCTCAACACGGTCTATCTGAATATCTTCTCCACCATTCTTGCGCTTCTCATTACTATCCCGCTCGGTATCTTCTGCGCTGTCCATAAGAAGGGCAAGTTCGATAATACCGTGCAGGTGTTCACCATCATCGGCTACTCCATTCCGGTGTATATCATTGCGCTGCTGTTTATCTGGCTGTTTGCTGTTACGCTGGGCTGGCTGCCGGTTTCCGGCATCGAGACGCCGGGCAACGCCTACACCGGCATGCGCGCCTTCTGGGACCGTTTGTACTATATGACGCTTCCGGTGCTGGTCATGACGGTCGGCTCCCTCGGCGGCATGACGCGCTACGTCCGCGCCGCGATGATCGAGTCGCTGAGCATGGACTATATCCGCACCGCCCGCGCCAAGGGCCTGCGCGAGAGAGTCGTCGTCTATTCCCACGCATGGCGCAATGCCCTGCTGCCCGTCATTACGGTTATCATCGGCTGGTTTATCAGCATCTTCTCCGGTTCGCTGATCATTGAGAATATGTTTGGACTGAACGGCATGGGCCAGCTGTATTTCCGCGCGCTGCAGAACAACGACTATGAGCTTGCGCTGATCATTCAGATGTTCTACGTGATTATCGCGCTTGTCGGTCAGCTCATCACCGACCTGAGCTACGGTCTGGTTGACCCGCGCATCCGTGTGGACAAGTAAGGAGGTATGACGATGAAAAACAAGAAGAAAAAGTCAAAGTCCTCCCTGTTCGGCCGCCTGTTCGGCAACCGCAACAAGACCATGAGCTTCATGGAGGAAGAGCAGCTGCAAAGCCCCGGCCGTCTGATTATGAAGAACTTCCTTCACAATCGCCTCGGCATGACCGGCCTGATCATCTTCCTGCTGATTTTCCTGTTCGTGATGATCGGCCCGCACTTCTTTGTGCTTGACCTTTCGTATCAGGACAATACCCAGATCAACGTCCCTCCCGGACTGAACATGATGTCCCTGCCCGACGGCCTGAAGGGCAGCGTGCAGGATATCTCCCCCGGCACGACCTACGCAGTCGGCGTCAACAAGGCCGGCGAGCTGTTCACCTGGGGCTACACCCGCATTACGGACACCATTGACCTTGCGAACATCCCCGAGGAGATTCGCGAGAAGAAGATCGTCAATGTCGCGGCGGGCTATGACCACATTGTCGCGCTCGACGAAAACGGCGGCATCTATGTCTGGGGCAACACCCGCCTGAAGCAGGACCGCCTTCCGAACGATCTGGAAATGGCGACCAAGATCGGCAAGAATCTGGATATCGTTCAGGTCGAAGCCAGCTATCAGTTCTCCGCCGCCCTCACCGCGCAGGGCAAGCTCTACCTGTGGGGCAACGAGAACATGGCCGATATTAAGATCAAAAAGGAATTTCAGGGCCACATCAAGAAGGTCGCCCTGACGACCTACGCCTATGTTTCCCTGCTGGACGACGGCTCGGTCGTTTACTCCGGCTTTGCCAAGGATAACGCGCTGGTCCGCGTGCCGGAAGAGCTGTCGAGCGGCGTCGTTGATATCGCCGCGACCAGCACCGCCGTCGCGGCGGTGAAGGAGGACGGCTCCGTCGTTGTCTGGGGCAACTGCGACTCGCACGAGAACGTCATTCCGTCCTTCGAGAGCAAGCCGGTTGAGCTTTACGGCGGCCGCTATCACTTCACCGCGCTCATGGACGACGGCGAGGTCATCTCCTGGGGCGGCGACGTCCACGGCCAGGCCTCTGTGCCCGCTTCCGTGAACGAAAAGGAAATTGAGACCGTGTTTGCCGGCTTCTATCAGAACTACGCCATCACCACCGACGGCGAGGCCGAGACATGGGGCCTCAAGGGCTACCTGTTCGGCACGGACGATCTCGGCCGCGATATTCTGACCCGTATCGTCAACGGCGGCAAGGTCACCATGACCGTCGGCGCGATCTCCGTTATCATCGAGCTGATCATCGGCATCATCCTCGGCGGTCTTGCCGGTTATTTTGGCGGCTGGGTGGATAACATTATCATGCGTATCTCCGAAATCGTCGGCGGCCTGCCGTTCCTGCCGTTCGCAATGATCCTTTCCGCGATCATCGGCACGCGCATCTCCGTCGAGCAGAGAATGTACCTCATCATGGTCGTCCTCGGCGTCCTGTCGTGGCCGGGCATCTGCCACCTGATCCGTGCGCAGATTTTCTCCCAGCGCGAGCAGGAGTACGTCACCGCGGCCAAGGCCATGGGCGTCAAGGAGAAGAGCATCATCTTCCGCCACATCATCCCGAACGTCATGAGCCTGATCCTCGTCAACGCGACCCTCAGCTTCGCAACCTGCATGCTGACCGAGTCCTCCCTGTCGTACATGGGCTTTGGTATCTCGCCCCCGACACCGACCTGGGGCAACATGCTGACCGGTGCGAACAACTCCATCGTCATCCAGCAGTTCTGGTGGCGCTGGGTCTTCCCGGCTGCGATCTTCGGCATCTGCACCATCTGCATCAACCTCGTGGGCGATGCGCTGCGTGATGCGGTCGATCCCAAGTCGGCAGAACGATAAGGAGGGTTGCAGCGATGTTACTTGAATTAAAGAACCTCAAAACCTTCTTTGAAACGAAACGCGGCACCGTTAAGGCCGTCAACGGCGTGAGCTATTCGCTCGATTCCGGCAAGGTGCTCGGTGTCGTCGGCGAGTCCGGCTCCGGCAAGAGCGTTTCGGCGATGAGTATCCTCCGCCTGCTCGACGGCAACGGCTATATCGAATCCGGCGAGATCCTGTTCGAGGGCGTTGACCTGACCACGATCTCCACCAACGAAATGTACAAAATTCGCGGCAACGAGATTTCCGTGATCTTCCAGGAGCCGATGACGAGCCTGAACCCGGTGTTCACCGTCAGCAAGCAGCTTTCCGAGCCGCTCATGATCCACCAGGGCATGAGCAAGAAGGAAGCTGCCCGAAAGGCCATCGACCTGCTGTCCGACGTGAAGATTCCGAACCCCGAGGTCGTTGCCAAGCAGTATCCGCATCAGCTCTCCGGCGGTATGCGGCAGCGTGTCATGATCGCCATGGCGCTGGCCTGCAAGCCCAAGCTGCTGATCGCCGACGAGCCAACCACCGCGCTCGACGTTACCATTCAGGCGCAGATTCTGAAGCTGATGAACGAGCTGCGCGAGAAGAACGGCACCGCCGTCCTGTTCATCACGCACGACCTTGGCGTTATCAACCAGATGGCGGATAACGTTGCGGTTATGTACTGCGGACAGGTCGTCGAGTACGCGCCTGCGGAGACGATCTTCCACAAGAGCGAGTACTCTCACCCCTACACCGAGGGCCTGATGCTCTCCATCCCGCGTCTGGACACGCCGCGCGGCGCCCGTCTGGAGGCGATCCCCGGCGCAGTTCCGCATCCGCTGGACCTGCCGAAGGGCTGCAAGTTTGCTCCGCGCTGCAAGTACGCAACCGCGCGCTGCATGGAAGAAGAACCAGAGCTGGTCAACGTAACCGAAACCCAGCAGGTTCGCTGCTTCTACCCGAAGAAGGAGGACAGAAATGCAAAATAATGATAAAAAAGTCCTGCTTCGCATCAGCAACCTGAAGCAATATTTCCCACTGAAAAAGGGCCGCTTCGTCAAGGCCAACGACGGTATTTCCCTCGAAATCTACGAGGGCGAAACCTTCGGCCTCGTCGGCGAATCCGGCTGCGGCAAGTCCACGCTTGGCCGTACCATCCTTCAGCTCTATCATCAGACTTACGGCCGCACGATGTACTATGGCCGTTCGCTGGACGATCTCGCGCCGAAGTATGTTACCAAAACGATCAAAAACCTGAAAAAGCTGCGCTCTCAGTGGAAGGAACTGACCGCCAAGCGCGAGAAGCTCGAAGAAACCTATAACTCCCTCAGCGAAAAGGAGCAGTACGCCATGCACGCCGAGCTTGACAAGGCAATCAAGCTCGAGGAGGACGCGCTGCTGAATATGGCGCAGATCGTCGGCGGCTTCATCACCGTGAAGGACCTCAACCCGGTCATCGCCATCTACAGCAAGGGCTATGCCGTTGCGCAGAAGCTCTCCGCCCTCTCCGTGAAGCGGCAGGGGATTCAGGTCCGCTATGACGACGAGGAGTTCGCCGTCAAGAAGGCCAAGGAGAGCGGCAAATCCCACAGCACCGGCAAGCTCGACGGCCTCAAGGCCAAGCTCGACGCCTGCGACGCGCAGGCCGCCGAGTACCGCAAGCAGCTGGCTGCTATCTCCGCCGATATTCAGAAGATGCGCAGCCAGTATGCGCACGATGCGGAATTCCAGAAGTACGAGGCTTATCGCGACGACGGCATCGACCTTGCGCGCCTGCGCTATAACGAGATGCGCCGTCTCCGCCGCGATATGCAGCTCATCTTCCAGGACCCGTATTCGTCCCTGAACCCCCGCATGAGCGTCGGCCAGATCATCAGCGAGGGCATGCAGGCGCATGATATGATCCGCAAAAAGGACGAGCGCATGCAGGAAATGGTGCTGAAGGTCATGGATCAGTGCGGCCTCGCGCCCTACTTCCTCCATCGCTTCCCGCATCAGTTCTCCGGCGGCCAGCGCCAACGCATCGGCATCGCCCGTGCGCTTGCGACCAACCCGAAGTTCGTCGTCTGCGACGAGGCGGTCTCTGCGCTGGACGTTTCCATTCAGGCACAGATCATCAACCTCCTGCTCGACCTCAAGGAAAAGCAGAACCTGACCTATATGTTCATCACGCACGACCTGAGCGTCGTCAAGTACATATCCGACCGCATCGGCGTTATGTACCTCGGCTCCATGGTCGAGCTGGCGGACTCGCAGGAGATCTTCGATCATCCCGTCCACCCCTACACCGAGG
>CAKUNB010000099.1 GCA_934668285.1 uncultured Oscillospiraceae bacterium
CGTCGCCGCCGAGGCCCCAGAACTTGCACTCGATGGTGCCTTCCGCCGCGGTGTTGGGGGAGGGCTTCTCCTCGAGAGACAGGTGGGTCACGTCGTCGTTGATGCCGATGGTGAACTGACGCTTCGGCTCGGCCTTGGCCAGCTCTTCATAGACGGCAAAGACGGAAGCGGGAGGCGTATCCTTGGAGCCGAGGCCGTAGCGGCCGCCGATGACGGGGATCATCCGTCCGGCGTTTGCAAGCGCGGTCACGACATCGAGGTACAGCGGCTCGCCCAGAGCGCCGGGTTCCTTCGTGCGGTCGAGGACGGCGATCTTCTTGCAGGTGGCGGGAATGGCCTCGAGCAGGCGGTCGGCGCGGAACGGACGGTACAGGCGGACCTTGACAAGGCCGACCTTCTCACCGTGGGCGTTCATGTAGTCGATGACTTCCTCGGCCACGTCGCAGATGGAGCCCATCGCGATGATGACGCGGTCAGCATCGGGCGCGCCGTAGTAGTTAAACAGCTTATAGTCGGTGCCGAGCTTGGCGTTGACCTTGCCCATGTACTCCTCGACGATCTCGGGAAGCGCGTCGTAGTACTTGTTGCAGGCCTCGCGGTGCTGGAAGAAGGTGTCGCCGTTTTCGTGCGAGCCGCGCATGGCGGGACGCTCGGGGTTCAGGCAGTGCTTGCGGAACGCGTCGACGGCGTCCATGTCGCACATTTCCTTCAGGTCCTCATAGTCCCAGATGGCGATCTTCTGGATCTCGTGGGAGGTACGGAAGCCGTCGAAGAAGTTGATGAACGGGACGCGGCCCTTGATGGCAGCCAGATGCGCAACGGCGCCGAGGTCCATGACTTCCTGCGGGTTGGTTTCGCACAGCATGGCAAAGCCGGTCTGACGGCAGGCGTAAACGTCGCTGTGGTCGCCGAAGATGTTCAGCGCGTGGGTAGCGAGGGTACGGGCCGAGACGTGGAACACGCCCGGAAGCAGCTCGCCGGCGATCTTATACATGTTGGGGATCATCAGCAGCAAGCCCTGCGAAGCGGTGTAGGTGGTGGTCAGGGCACCGGCGGCGAGAGAGCCGTGAACGGTACCGGCTGCACCGGCCTCGGACTGCATCTCGACGACCTTTACGCGGTTGCCGAAGATGTTCAGACGACCCTGCGCAGACCACTGGTCAACATTGTCGGCCATGGGGCTGGAGGGGGTGATGGGGTAGATGCCGGCTACTTCGGTAAAGGCGTAGCTGACGTGCGCGGCGGCGGTATTGCCGTCCATCGTCTTAAGTTTTCTTGCCAAAATGAAATACCTCCTGAATGTATTTATACTCAGACAGCTCCATTCTACCACCGAATTCCGGTTTTGTAAATCAGAAAAACGACGGAATTCCATGAAAAGTTGAAAATTGACGAAAAAATTATCGATACAAAAATCGATGCCTTGTAATTTGAGAAAATATAAGGTATGATATTAGAAAGAAAAACAATTCCGCTTGGCGAGGAGGGGAGCGCAGCATGATCAGTCTTGTGGAATCGCTGGGCCTGAACGGTATCAACGGCTATTCCGTTGCGGTCGAGTGCTTTATTTCCAGCGGTCTGCCCGCCTTTGAGATCGTGGGCCTGCCGGACGCGGCGGTGAAGGAAGCCAGAGAACGCGTCCGCGCCGCAATCAAAAACAGCGGCTTTAAGTTTCCCGTCAGCCGCATCACGCTGAACCTCGCGCCCGCCAATACGAAAAAATCCGGAACGCTGTACGATCTTCCGATTTTGATCGGTATTCTGGCTGCGACGGAGGTCTGCCGTCTGCCGAAGGAGCGCGCCGCGTTTATCGGCGAGCTGAGCTTGGAGGGCAGGGTGCGGCCGGTCAACGGCGTGCTGCCGATGACCATTGCGGCACGGGAGGCGGGCTTCCGGACCA
Organism: uncultured Oscillospiraceae bacterium; assembly: GCA_934668285.1. GTDB lineage: Bacteria > Bacillota > Clostridia > Oscillospirales > Oscillospiraceae > JAZOXB01. The sequence goes on from CAKUNB010000099.1 coordinate 1,901, forward strand.
TCTTCGTCCCCGCACAGAACGCCCGTGAGGCGACGCTGGCGGGCGAAATCACCGTCATTCCCGTCCAGAACGTGCGCCAGCTTGTCGCGCACCTGAAGGGCGAGGCCGAGATTGCGCCGGAGGCGCCGTGGGAGCCGGAGAGCGACGAGTTGGAGCTGCCCGACTTTGCCGACGTCAAGGGACAGGAAAACGTCAAGCGGGCTTTGGAAATTGCGGCCGCAGGCTCGCATAACGTGCTGCTTGTCGGGCCGCCCGGCTCGGGCAAGAGCATGCTGACCAAGCGGCTGCCGTCCATCCTGCCGGACATGACGCGGCAGGAGGCGCTGGAGGTGACGCAGATTCACTCCATCCTCGGCCTGCTTTCGCCGGACGCGCCGCTGATCCGCCACCGGCCGTTCCGCAGTCCGCATCACACAATTTCCGCAGCGGGCCTGACCGGCGGCGGCACCGTGCCGCGGCCGGGTGAGATTTCGCTGGCGCATCGCGGCGTGCTGTTCCTCGACGAGCTGCCGGAGTTTCATAAAGAGACGCTCGAGGTCATGCGCCAGCCGCTCGAGGACGGCGTGGTGACGATCTCCCGCGTGAACGGAACGGCGGTGTTTCCGAGCCGCTTCCAGCTGGTTTGCGCCATGAATCCCTGCCGCTGCGGCTGGTACGGCGACCCGTCCGGGCGCTGCACCTGCTCGGAGGCATCGGTGCGCAGCTATCTTTCGCGTATCTCCGGACCGCTGCTTGACCGCATCGATATCATCATCGAGGTTCCGGCGCTGAATTTCGATCAGCTGCGCAGCCACGCAGAGCCGGAGCCGTCGAGTGAGGTGAAAAAGCGCGTGGAGGCGGCGCGGAGCATTCAGAAGACGCGCTTTGCCAGCGGAAAATGCAACAGCAACGCCAATATGCAGACGCCGGAGCTGAAGCGCTACTGCAATCTCAGCGACGAATGTGCCGTCCTGATGCGGCAGGCCTTTGACGCGCTCGGCCTGACCGCCCGCAGCTATGACCGCATCCGCAAGGTCGCGCGGACGATCGCGGATCTGGACGGCAGTCCGGAGATTCAGCCGCAGCATATCGCCGAGGCGATTCAGTACAGAACCTATCAACTATCGCAGGATCGAGGAACCTATTATGAATGAAATGTTTTTGCTCAAGCTCGGCGAGATCGTCCTCAAGGGCGGCAATCGCTTCCAGTTTGAAAACCGCCTGAAAACCAACGTCTGCCGCCGTCTGCGCCCCTATGGCGAATTCAGCGTGCGCATTTCGCAGTCGACCGTGTTTGTCGAGCCGCTGAATGACCAGTGCGACCTCGACGGCGCGTGGGACGCGGCGCATACGGTATTTGGGGTCATCAGCCTCTGCCGCTGCCGCCCGTGCGAGAAGGAGTTGGACGCGATTTTTGACACCGTCAATGCTTATCTCGGCGACGAGCTGCTGGCGGCGAAGTCCTTCAAGGTGGAGTCCAAGCGCTCGGACAAGCGCTTCCCGCTCAACTCCATCCAGCTTTCGCAGGAGATCGGCGGGCGGATTGCGGAGCGCTATCCGAGCCTGAAGGTGGATGTGCACCATCCGGATTATACGGTTTACGTGGAAATCCGCGACCACGCCGCCTATATCCACGGCCCGGCCGAGCAGGGCGCGGGCGGTCTGCCCACCGGCGTTGGCGGGCGGGCGATGGTGCTGCTTTCGGGCGGCATCGATTCTCCCGTTGCGGGCTACATGATTGCCAAGCGCGGCGTGGAGCTGGAGGCGGTGCATTTCTTTTCCTATCCCTACACCAGCGAGTTGGCCAAGGATAAGGTGCTCGAGCTGGCACGGCTGATGACGCGTTACTGCGGCCGCATGACGGTGAACATCGTCGGTTTTACCGAGATTCAGGAGGCCATCCGCGATAACTGCCCGGAGGAGTATTTTACGCTCATTATGCGGCGGTTTATGATGATGATCTCCGAGCGCATCGCCCGCGACCACGGCTGCGGCTGCCTCGTGACCGGCGAAAATCTGGGTCAGGTCGCCTCGCAGACGATGGAGGCCATGGCAGTGACCGGCGCGTGCGTCGATCTGCCGATCTTCCAGCCGCTCATCGGCATGGACAAGGAGGAGATTGTCACAATTGCCCGCAAAATCGGCACGATGGAAACGTCCATCCTGCCCTACGAGGACTGCTGCACGGTGTTCACCCCGCGCCACCCCAAGACGAAGCCGACCAAGGCGCAGGTCGACCGCGCGTGCGCCAAGTTGGACTTCGACGCGCTCATCGAGCGGGCGCTGGCCAACACCGAGCTGGTCAAGGTGCGCTATCATGGATAACGAAATGCGGGAACAGGCCCGCAGCGTGGTTCTGACGCTGACGACCGTCGGCAGGACGCTAGCCACGGCGGAGAGCTGCACCGGCGGCCTGCTCGGCGCGGTGCTGACGGAAATTCCGGGCGCGTCGGCGGTCTATCTCGGCGGCGTGATCTCCTATGCCTATTCCGTCAAGGAGGCGCTGCTCGGCGTGGATCACGGCGTTTTAGAGGAGAAGGGCGCAGTCTGCGCGGAGGTCGCCTGCCAGATGGCACAGGGCGTCCGGATGCAGCTCCAAGCCGACATCGGCATCGGCATCACGGGCAACGCCGGGCCGGGAACGGACCCGCAGAACCCGAACGTCGGAGAAATCTACGTTGCCCTCGCCGACGGCCTGCAAACCGTCTGCAAACGGCTCGACCTGGGCGGCGACCGCACCCAAAACCGCCGCACCGCCTGCACCGCCGCCATGGAGCTGCTGCTCAGACAGCTGGCCGCATAACAACGAACCCCCTTCCGGCTGCTCCGGAAGGGGGTGATTATTATTACATGAATGCCTTCAGTGCCTCGGTGGCGTTTGCCGGGTCCTCGGAGACGACGACGGTGAAGGAGAGACTGTTCGTTTTGCCAAACTTTTCGCACCAGAGCATGAAGTCCTCCAGCTCGGCGATGCCGGCGTTTTCGACCAGCTTATAGAAGCTGTCGATGAACACGTGGCTGATGTCGAAGTTGCCCGCGTGCAGGCCGCTGATGAAGCCCTTCAGAAATTGCAGCGAGCCGAGGAGCTTATACTCCTGAAAATCGATCAGACGGACGTGCATATCAATATCGTAACGGAGCTTGGTGCCCTTTTCAATGCACACAATGCTGCCGGTTTCATCTTTTACTGCGCTGTTGATGTCCTGAACGAGCTGCTTGGTCTTGCCCGCGCCCTTCAGGCCCATGATAAGTTTGACCATAGGAAATTCCTCCCTTGTTTTGATGCTCCTATTTTAACAGATTGCAGGAAGAAAAGCAACCGTGCAAAACCTGAGTTCACGAAAGATTTACGGATCAATAGCCGGGCTTGCCGAGCAGGTGGAACATGTTCTTCTTATAGAACTCCACGCCGGGCTGATTGAAGGGATTTACGCCCAGCATGTACGCAGAGATGCCGCACGACAGCTCGAAGAAATAGAACAGCTCGCCCAGCGTATCGGCGTCGACCTCGTCGGTTTGCAGCACCATGACGGGCACGCCGCCGTCGACATGCGCCGACAGCGTTCCCTGGAAGGCCTGCTCCTCGACAAAGTCCAGCGTCTTGCCCTCTAAGTAGTTCAGACCGTCCAGATTCTTCCAGTCGACCTCAATGGTCGTGCGCTTGCGCGGGGGAGTGAAGCGGACGACGGTTTCAAAGAGGTTGCGCTGGCCCTGCTGGATCATCTGGCCGAGGGAATGAAGGTCGGCGGTGAATTCGGCGGTGACGGGGAAGATGCCCTTGCCGTCCTTACCCTCGCTCTCGCCGAACAGCTGCTGCCACCAGCCGCCGAAGGTGCGGAAGGAAGGCTCATAGCAGCACAGCAGCTCGATGGCCTTGCCCTTGCGGTACAGCAGATTCCGGATGGCGGCGTACTGCCATGCGGGATTTTCGAAGGAACGGACGTCCAGCTCCTTCTTTGCGCGGGCCGCGCCGAGCATGACGTCCATCGGGTCGATGCCCGCAACGGCCATCGGCAGCAGGCCGACCGCCGTCAGCACACTGTAGCGCCCGCCGACATCGGGAGGAATGATAAAGCTCTCATAGCCCTCCTCCGTCGCCATCTGGCGCAGCGCGCCGTTCTTGGGGTCGGTGGTGACGTAGATGCGCTTTTTCGCCTTCTCTGCGCCGTACTTGCGCTCGAGCATCCAGCGCAGAGCGCGGGTGGCGATGGCAGGCTCGGTCGTGGTGCCGGACTTGGAGATGATGTTCACGGAGAAATCCTTGCCCTCCAGCAGCTCGCAAAGCTCCTGCCATGCGCGGGTGGAGAGGTTGTTGCCCGCAAAGAAGACCTGCGGGTCGCCGGTATGCAGATTATGGTTTGCGCCCTTGACCAGCTCAATGGCTGCGCGCGGCCCGAGATAGGAGCCG
>CAKUNB010000100.1 GCA_934668285.1 uncultured Oscillospiraceae bacterium
CTGCAGCGGCTCGGCGTCAGCCGCCGTCGGGAGGCTGCGCTCGAAATTCTGACGAAGGACGGCGCAGCGGCGGCGGTGAAAACGGCAAACGGGCTGATCTCGGCGCAATCCGTGATCCTCTGCACCGGCGGGCTTTCCTATCCGGCGACTGGCTCGACGGGTGACGGCTACCGGATGGCGCAGCAGCTCGGGCACACGATCGTGCCGCCCTCCGGTTCACTGGTGCCGCTGGAAAGCGACGATCCCGCCTGCGCACAGATGCAGGGACTGTCGCTCCGCAATACGGCGGTCAGGCTGCTCGACAGTCGGGGGAAAACCCTTTATCAGGACTTCGGCGAGCTGCTGTTTACGCATTTCGGCGTTTCTGGGCCGACCGTGCTGTCCGCCTCGGCGCATCGGAAGGAAGGGGAGCGCTGTACCCTCGTTTTGGATCTGAAGCCCGCGCTTGACGAAGAAAAGCTCGATGCGCGTTTCCTGCGCGACCTGACGAGCTACGCCAACCGCAGCATGGAAAACGCGCTGAGCGACCTTTACCCGCATTCGATGATTCCCGTTCTGCTGGAGCGCTGCGGCATTGATCCGGCGATGAAGGCAAACGCCCTGACCCGTGCGCAGCGGCGCAGTCTGATTGCGCAGACGAAGGCGTTTACCATCCCGATCACCGGTCCGCGGCCGGTGGAGGAGGCGATCATCACGCGCGGCGGCGTCAGCGTGAAGGAGATCAACCCGAAGACAATGGAATCCAAGCTGGTCAGGGGCCTTTATTTCGCGGGCGAGGTGATCGACTGCGACGCCTACACCGGCGGCTTTAACCTGCAGATCGCGTGGGCGACGGCGCACGCCGCCGGAAGCGCTGCGGGAGCATAAGGAGAGATACATATGGAGCAACGATATTACAGCGTGGCGATTGACGGCCCGGCCGGTGCGGGAAAGAGCACCATTGCCCGCCGCGCTGCCGAGCGTATGCGCTTTGTCTATGTCGACACCGGCGCGATTTACCGCACGGTCGGCTATGCGGCCTGCGCGCGCGGACTGACTCTGCAGGACACGGCGAAAATTGCCGCGATGCTGCCGGGGCTTTCGGTCTCCCTGCGCTGGGAGGACGGGTTGCAGCACATGCTGCTCAACGGCGCGGACGTTACCGCGCTGATTCGCCAGCCGGAGATTTCGACCTACGCCTCGGTTTGCGCCGCGATTCCGGAGGTGCGTGCCTTTCTGCTGAATACGCAGCGTGAAATTGCAAAAACGCATAGCGTTGTGATGGATGGGCGCGACATCGGCACGGTCGTGCTGCCGCAGGCCGATGTGAAGATTTTCCTTACCGCCTCTGCGGAGGTTCGTGCGCGGCGCCGCTATTTGGAGCTACAGGAAAAGCTGGCGCCGGACACCTATGAAACGGTGCTGGCGGAAATGATCGAGCGCGACCGGCGCGACTCCGAGCGTGCCGCTGCGCCGCTCCGGCAGGCGCCCGACGCTGTGCTGCTCGACACCTCGGAGCTGAATCTGGAAGAAAGTATTGACGCGGTCGTTCGCGTCATTTTGGAGAGAATACCGTCATGAAAATCATGCCGCATTGGGAATACCGCGTGTTTCGCACCGTTTTAATGGTGCTGTTCCGCATCGCGCATCCGGTGATCCGCGTCCATGGGCGGGAAAAGCTGCCGGAGGGCGCGGCCATGCTCTGCTGCAACCACAGCTCGTTTTCCGACCCGATCTGGGTGATCGTCGCGGGTAATTTTGACCGCCTTCCGCGCACGATGGCAAAGAAGGAGCTGTCAAAAATTGCGCCGCTCTGGTATCTCTACCGGCGGCTCGGCGCGTTTGCCGTCGACCGCGGGGGACGGGACGTTGCGGCGCTGCAAACGGCGATGCATACCCTCCGCGACGGCGATAAGGTGCTGATTTTCCCCGAGGGGACGCGCGTCCGCCCGAACAAGGAAATCCATCCGCACAACGGCGCGGTCATGCTTGCCGCAAGGCAGAACGTCCCGCTCGTGCCCATCTATTTGACGGCGAAAAAGCGCTTCTGGGGGCGGGTCGACATCGTGTTCGGCGACCCGATCACCTATCCCTTTGCCGGACGCAAGGCCTCCGCCGAGGAGCTGGACAAGGCGACCGAGGAGCTGATGGCGACGATCTACGCAATGGGTGAGGCGCTATGAAGGTTCTCGTTGCCGAAACCGCAGGCTTCTGCTTCGGGGTCAACCGCGCCGTTCGGCTGGTGGAGGAGGCGGTGCAGGCGGGAGCTTCCGTCGTGACCCTCGGGCCGATTGCGCACAACCGGCATCTGGTGCAGTCCTTCGAGGCACGCGGTGTGAAAACGGCCGCCACGGTTGAAGAAATCCCCGACGGTGCGACGGTCATTGTGCGCTCGCACGGCGTTCCACGCGCGGTCTGGCAGGCGTTGCAGGAGCGCAAGGTTACCGTTATCGACGCGACCTGCCCGTCGGTCAAGCGCATCCATAAGCTGGTGGCCGCCGCTGAGGAGCGCGGGCGGCAGCCGGTCATCATCGGCACGCCTACGCATCCGGAGGTCATGGCGATTGCAGGCTGGTGTGAGCATCCGCTGGTGTTTCCGGACGCGGATGCGCTGCGGGCGTGGCTGGAAGAGTCCGCCGACCACGCACATTTGCCCATAACTGTTGTATCGCAAACGACGAGCACACAATTTTTATGGGAAACTTGCAAGAATTTAATAAAAAAAGTGTGTACAAATCACGAAATCTTTGATACAATATGCAAAGCAACCGAGAACCGTCAGACGGAGGCCGCTGCGCTGGCCTCTCAGTGTGACGTAATGCTGGTCGTCGGCGACGCGGCCAGCTCCAACACCGCCCGCCTTGCACATATCTGCCGGGAGCATTGCCCGCGCGTTGTGCCGGTGGATTCTGCGGAGGATGTGGACAAGTCCTCGTTCGGCGGTGCTGCTAAGATCGGCATCACTGCGGGTGCCTCTACGCCCGCGTGGATTATAAAGGAGGTCAAAAAGACTATGAGCGAAATCACTACTAATGTTGATGCAGTTGAGGAGAGCTTTGAGGAAATGCTCGAAAACTCCATCAAGACTTTGAATACAGGAGATAAGGTTCTTGGCACCGTTACGGCAATCGGATCCACCGAGATTCAGGTTGACCTTGGCACAAAGCACGCCGGTTACATCCCGTATGACGAAGTCAGCGCTGACCCCAGCGTAAAGCCCGAGGACATCCTGCACGTCGGCGACGAGATCGAGGTTTTCGTCGTTCGCGTCAACGATCAGGAGGGCACCGTGCAGCTCAGCCGTAAGAAGCTTGAGGGCATGAAGGTTTGGGACGACGTCGAGGCCGCTTGCGAGAACAAGACGGTTGTCGAGGGCGTCATCACCGAGGAGAACAAGGGCGGCGTCGTTGCCAATGTCAAGGGCGTTCGTGTGTTTATCCCCGCTTCGCAGACCGGTATCGCCAAGGGCGGCGACCTCGGCGAGCTGAAGGGCCAGACCGTCAAGATGAAGATCACCGAGTTCAACCGTGCGCGCCGCCGCGTCGTCGGCTCCATCCGTGCGGTCAACAGCGAGGCCCGCAAGGCTGCCGTCGAGAAGATCTGGAGCGAGATCGAGGTCGGCAAGAAGTACCACGGCACCGTGAAGTCCCTCACCAGCTACGGCGCGTTCGTCGATATCGGCGGCGTGGACGGCATGGTCCATATCTCCGAGCTCTCCTGGGGCCGCATCAAGACGCCCGACGAGGTCGTCAAGGTCGGCGATCCCATCGAGGTCTATGTCATCAAGTTTGATCCGGAAAAGAAGAAGATTTCCCTTGGCTATAAGACTGCCGAGATGAATCCGTGGAACCAATTCTGCGCGAAGTACTCCGTCGGCGATACCGCGCTGGTCAAGATCGTGAAGATCGTTGACTTCGGCGCCTTTGCCGAAATTCTCCCCGGCGTTGACGGCCTGATTCACATCTCTCAGGTTGCCGACCATCGCGTGGAGAAGGTTTCCGACGCTCTGACCGAGGGTCAGGAGGTCGAGGCCAAGATCATCGACATCGACACCGAGCGCAAGCGCATCTCCCTGTCCATCCGCGCCCTGCTCGAGCCGGCAGCTCCCGCCGACGAGGACGAGGAAGGCTAATTGTAAAACCAACGCCCGCCGCTGCAAACCGCAGCGGCGGGCGTTTTATCAAATTGGCCCGCCCACGGGGATTTCCTGTGGGCGGGCCGGATTGACGGTATCTTTAGTGAATCTCTGCCAGTGCCTGCGCCAGCTGATCGGGGCAGGAGGTTTGCTTCATGCCGCAGCGGATGTCCTTGAGGCGGGTGATGACCTCGTCGACTGGCATGCCTTCGACGAGCTTGGCGACACCCTGCGTATTGCCGCTGCAGCCGCCGATGAAGCGGACGCTTTTGACAATGCCGTCCTCGACGTCGAGCAGAATTTTGCTGGCACAGGTGCCGTGGGTTTTATATTCATATTGCATGAGAATCACTCCTTTATGTTTCTTTCTGTCAGTATAGCAAATTTCGCGGATTCCTGCAAGGGGATGCGTAAAAAAATCGTGAATGGAGAAAATAAGGAAAAGCAAAGGAGCGGCGAGATGAGCGAGGAAAAAACGACAACGCAGGAGCGGATTGAAGAATTTGGGGCCGGACTGACGAAAACGGAGCGGGGGACGATCTACACGCTGACCATTATCGGCCAGATCGAGGGCCATCAGGTTGCGCCGGAGACGGTGAAGACGACCAAATACGAGCATGTGCTGCCGCTGCTGGCGGCAATTGAGGAGTCCGAGGAGATCGACGGACTTTTGCTGCTGCTCAACACGGTCGGCGGCGACATCGAGGCAGGGCTGGCGATTTCCGAGCTGATTGCCGGAATGCGAAAGCCGTCGGTCTCGCTGGTGCTCGGCGGCGGGCATTCCATCGGCATTCCTCTGGCCGTCTCCGCGAAAAAAAGCATGATTGCGCCGACAGCCAGCATGATGATCCATCCGGTGCGGATGAGCGGCGTTGTCGTCGGTGCACCGGCGACGTATCATTACTTCCAGCGGATTCAGGAACAGATCGCGGATTTTGTTACGCGGAATTCAAAAATTAAAAAAGCGGACTTTGAACGCTATATGATGGCAACGGGCGAGATTGCAACGGATGTCGGAACGATTGTCTACGGCAAGGAGGCGGTAAAAAGCGGCCTGATCGACCGGCTCGGCGGCCTGCACGATGCGTTCTGCGAGCTGCACCGGATGATCGAAAAGGAGAAATCGAAGGAAGTCGAGAAATAAAGATAGAATTTTTCTGCATTCTGTGTTATAATGCTTTCAAGGTCTGCAATTTCGTAAAAATACAGAGGAGACTGCGTCTTGAAACTTTGGGAAGCTGTGATCTATGCGCTGTTCGGCGGGTTTACTGAGCTGCTGCCGATTTCCTTTGCCGGTCACGCGGCAATTCTGCGGAGCGCATTTAATCTGACCTCTCTTTCGGAGAGTGACGGATATTATATCCACGCCGCCATCACGCTCGGAACGGCGCTGGCAATCATTCTTGCCTTCCGCGGCGAGGTGCGGGCGATGAAAACGGAGTGGATGACGATGACCGGCCTGCGCCGCCTGCGGCGCGGGGATCGGCCGGATTTCGCGCTGCGTCGGAGCATTGTGCTCGGCCTGACCGCGCTGCTGCCGATGCTGATTTCGCTCATTTTCCTGCCCTCGGCGGAGGAGATTTCGCATCTGGTGCTCGTTGCGGCGTTCTTCCTGCTCAACGGCGGGCTGATTTTCCTGTGCTGCCGCGGCGCGGTGGGGCAGAAGGACGAAAAATACGCCGTGATTTCCGACGGTTTCTTTATCGGTCTGGTGCGCGCGCTTGCGATTTTTCCGGGCCTGTCGTCGTTCGGCGCGTCGATCTGCATCGGGCGCGTGCGCGGCTTCTCGCTGCGGTATAATCTGCGGTTTGGCTATCTGCTGACGCTGGTTTTTCAGTTGGTCTTGCTGGTCTACCGGCTCATTCGCGCCATCTGCTTCGGAAGCTTCGTGTGGATGACGATCCCGTCGTTCCTGCTGGCGACGCTTTGCGCGACGGTGACTGGCTACCTTGCCATTCACTATTTCCGCTATCTTCTCGAGCGCTATAAGCTCAGCGTTTTTGCTTACTACAGCTGGGGCGCGGCGGTGATCCTGCTGTTCCTCTCGCTGATCA
>CAKUNB010000101.1 GCA_934668285.1 uncultured Oscillospiraceae bacterium
CCCGACAACCCCGATCTTTACGACTTCATGAGCGGCATCAAGTATCTGAACTTTGTCGCCGACATTTTCGGTGTCAGCGCCGCCGACCGCAAGGCGCGTATCGCCAAATACGCCGGTCTGTTTGAGCTGACGGACGACCTCGGTCAGCCCATCGCGTCGTATTCGCACGGCATGAAGCAGAAGCTGGCCATCATCGCCGCGTGGATGCACACGCCGAGGCTCGTTCTTATGGATGAACCGTTCGTCGGCCTCGACCCCAAGGCCTCGCACCTGCTCAAGGGCATGATGCGCGAGCTGTGTGATCAGGGCGGCGCGATCTTCTTCTCTACGCACGTCCTCGAGGTCGCGGAAAAGCTCTGCGACAAGGTCGCCATCATCAAAAACGGCAAGCTCATCCGCTCCGGCACGATGGACGAGGTCAAGGGCGACGACTCGCTGGAGGAGGTCTTCCTCGAGCTGGAGGATGCGCAATGCTGAGCCTCCTTGTCAAAAAGCAGCTTGCCGAGATCTTCCGCAGCTACTTCTATAATCCGAAAAAGAACACCGCGCGCTCGCGCGGCTCCATCATCGCCATGCTGGCGCTGTTCGTGCTGCTGATGGTCGGCATCGTGGGCGGAATGTTCGCCTTCCTCTCCGCAGTCATGTGCGATTCGCTCGTCTCCGCCGGACTGGGCTGGCTGTACTTCACGATTTTCTCCCTGCTGGCGATCTTCCTCGGCACCTTCGGCAGCGTGTTCAATACCTATTCCGGCCTGTACCTGTCCAAGGACAACGACCTGCTGCTGTCCATGCCGATTCCGGTGCGGTACATCATCACCGCGCGGCTGCTGGGCGTGTACCTGATGGGTCTGATGTACTCCGGCGTCGTCATCCTTCCGGCCATCATCGTCTACTGGATCGTCGCGCCGTTTTCCGTCGGCGTGCTCGTCGGTTCGCTCCTGCTGGTGCTGCTGCTGTCCCTGTTTGTGCTGGTGCTCTCGTGCCTGCTCGGCTGGGTCGTGGCAAAAATCAGCCTGAAGCTGAAAAATAAGAGCTTCATTACCGTTATCGTTTCCCTCCTGTTCTTCGGCGCGTACTATTTCTTCTACTTCAAGGCGCAGAGGCTCCTGCAGAAGCTGATAGAAAACGCCGTATACTACGGCAGCGTCATCAGGGACGCGGCCTATCCGCTGTATCTGCTGGGCCGCGTGGCTGAGGGCGACTGGCTGGCGATGCTGCTCGTCGGCGCGGTCGTGGCAGCGATCTTCGTGCTGACATGGCTGCTGCTCTCGCGCAGCTTCCTGAAAATTGCAACGGCGACCGGCAAGGTCACTCGCGTCGCCTATAAGGAAGGCAAAACGCAGCTCCGCTCCCCTTCCCGTGCGCTGTTTACCAAGGAGCTTCGCCGCTTCACTGCCAGCCCGAACTATATGCTCAACTGCGGCCTCGGCACGCTGCTGCTGCCGGTCGCGGGTATCGCGCTGCTGTTCAAGGGCGGCGTGCTGACGCAGACGCTGGGTCTGGCCTTTGCCGCCCGCCCCGGCTCGTTCACGGCGCTGCTCTGCGCAATGATCTGCATGATCATCACAATGAACGACACGGCAGCGCCGTCGATCTCGTTGGAGGGCAAGGCGCTCTGGCAGCTGCAATCCCTGCCGGTTCGTCCGTGGCACGTCCTGCGGGCAAAGCTGGCCGTGCAGCTCTCGCTCACCATGCTGCCCGCGCTGTTTTGCAGCGTGTGCGCGGCGCTGGTCTGCCGCCTTCCGGCGGTCGATACCGTTCTGGTGCTGGTGGTGCCGCAGCTGTGTGCCCTGTTTCTGGCCTGCCTCGACCTCGCCATCGGTCTGAAAAAGCCGAATCTGAACTGGACCAGCGAGATCGTCCCCATCAAGCAGGGCTTCGGCGTGTTTCTCGCGCTGCTCTCCGGCTGGGCCTACGGCCTGCTCCTCGGCGGCGGCTATCTCCTTATCGGCTATAAGCTCGGCCTTCTCCCCTTCCTCGGCATTCTGGCCCTCCTGAGCGCCCTCTCCGCCGTCCTTCTCCTCCTCTGGCTCAACCGCAGCGGCACCAAGATCTTCTCCACCCTCTAACCCACACAAAAGCCCCTCCGCTATTGAAGGCGGAGGGGCTTTTAAACGTGTCAGGAAGCTACTTCTCTTGTCATTGCGATGTCGCAGCTGTTGGCGGCTCTGCCGCCTTACAGATGCGGGCACTCCGCTTGCCGGTCGGAGCAAAGCGACGTGGCAATCTCGTGCAGACAGTTGCGAATTCGCCGAAATCTATTGGAAAATCAAAATAATTCTGCGAGATTGCCACGGCCGCAAGCGGCCTCGCAATGACAAATTCGGACTTTTTTGGCAGGCTGAAAAGCCCCTCCGCTATTGAAGGCGGAGGGGCTTTTTTTAGGCTTCGGCGAAGAGGGTGGTTAGGGGGGCGAAGTGGTATCCTAGGGATTCCCAGCGGGTCAGGAGGTCGTCCAGGATGGCGGCGTTGGTTTTGGAGGTGCTGTGGAGCAGGACGACTGCGCCGTTGTGGATGCGGGGAATGAGCTTGGAGAATGCCTGCTCCGAGGTCGGCTGCTTGTCGTTCAGCCAATCGACGTAGGCAAGGCTCCAGAAGACGGTATGATAGCCCAGCTGCTGCGCCATCTTGAGGTTTTCTTCGGAGTAAACGCCCTGCGGCGGGCGATAGAATTTCTGCATCGTCCGCCCCGTCGCTTCGGTGTAGAGCGCCTCCAGATCCTCCAGCTCCCTGCGGAAGCTGTCCATGTCGCTGATTTTTGACATGTCATAATGATGATAGGTATGATTGCCGACGATATGCCCCTCGTCGACCATGCGCCGCACCAAGTCTGGGTTCTGCTCGATATAGTTGCCCACGAGAAAGAACGCAGCGCTGACGCCGTGCTTTTTCAGCACGTCCAGAATCTGCGCCGTGCAGCCGTTTTCGTAGCCGGAGTCAAAGGTCAGGTAGATGACCTTCTGCGACGTGTCGCCTAAGTATGCTGCGCCGTATTCCCGCAGCGCGTCGCTTGATGCGTTGCCGATGGGCGGCTCGCCCTCGGTCTGAAAGCTCAGACCCCACGAGCCGGTCGGGAGCGCGCGCGCCTGCTTTCCGGCGGCCACGCCGATCAAAACTGCCAATGCCAACAGAACCGTCAGCATTGGCAGATTGCGCCGTAAGAGTTTCCGCATTGTCCTCACCTCGGTGAAGCTTATGCGGCTCGTCCGGCCGTTATGTTTTGGTTTTTTCCTTCTGCGCGCGCTCGTTCGTGTCCAGCGACGAGCGGAAGACGACAAAGCGGTCGTAAAGGAATTCCAGCACGAAATTCGACACCATATTGATGCCCTCGACGAGGTAGGAATTCCAATGCAGATCGCCGGTCAGCCATGCCGTCAGCCACGCCGAGGCGGGCGTGAACACGGCGTAAAACAGCGCCACCAGCAGCATCGCCTTCGGGATATTGCTGGCCGACTGGAAGGTATAGCGCCGGTTGAGCGTGAAATTCCAGAGCACGGACAGAATCAGCGCAATCAGGTGGCTGACCGTCGCGCTAAGGTGCAGCAGCTCCTGACAGAGCGTGAAGCTCAGCGCCTGAATGACGCCCGCCGAGATGGAAAACAGCAGAAATTTGATGCTGCGCAGCAGCTCCTTTCGTTTCACGCGCTCACCTCGCCCAGTCGGCGTCCTCGATCTCCGAGGTTTTCTGGCGGCCCATCAGCCGTCTGAGCGCGGACGAAGCCGGTTCTCCGTTGTATAACAGGTCGTAGGCCATCTCCGTGATCGGCATTTCCACGCCGTGCTGCTTTGCAAGGCGATAGGCCGAGTGCGTCGCGTAATAGCCCTCAACGACCGCGCCGATCTGGCGCATGGCCTCCTGCGGCTCCACGCCCTTACCGATCAGAATACCGGCGCGGCGGTTGCGCGAGTGCATCGACGTGCAGGTGACGATCAGGTCGCCCACACCGGCAAGACCCGCAAAGGTCTCGCGCTTCGCGCCCATCGCCAAGCCCAGCCGCGCGACCTCGGCAAGGCCGCGCGTCATCAGAAGCGCCTTGGTGTTGTCGCCGTAGCCCATGCCGTCGCAGATGCCCGCGCAGAGGGCGATGACGTTCTTATGCGCCGCGCCCAGCTCCACGCCGATGATATCCGGACAGGTATACACGCGCAGGCAGTCGCTCATGAAGGCGCTCTGCACCCGCTCGGCCAGCGCCTTATCCTCGCTGGCGGCGACCACACCGGTCGGCAGGCCGCGGCTGACCTCCTCGGCATGGGAGGGGCCGGAGAAGGCGACGACCGGCTTGCCGGTCTCCTGCGTGATGATCTGGCTCATGCGGCAGCCTGTGCCGTCCTCGATGCCCTTCGTGACCGAGACGATGAGCGCATCGTCCCGCAAATGCGGCGCGAAGGCCTTCGCTGTCGCGCGCACCGCGAAGGACGGTGTGGCGAAAACGACCATTTCCGCGTCCTTCGCCGCGTCCGCGCGGTTCGTCAGGCGAAGCCCCGGCGGGAGCGTAACGCCCGCCAGCAGCGGATTGACGCGCGTCGTTTCCAGCACCTCGCGCTCGGCTTCGTGATAAGACCACAAAACAACGTCGTGGCCGTTTGCCAGCAGGCGCAGCGACAGGGCCGTGCCCCAGCCGCCGCTTCCGACAACCAGAACCTTCATTTTGCTTCCTCCTCATTCTTCGCTCGGTGGAAGTGCGTTCTGCGCTCCGTGCCCTTCACCAGACGGACAATGTTGCTCCGGTGCATGAAGATCGCCAACGCGGCCATGGCAACGCCGAGGCTCCAGACCTGCGGCTCACCCGCATGGAACACCACGAACAGCACGCCCATCGCCAGCATGCCGGTAATCGATGCAAGGGAGACGTAGCGGGTCGCAAAAAATACGATCAAAAACAGCGGGAACGCAATCACAAAAATCCGCCAGTCCGTGATCAGCGCCACAACACCGGCGCAGGCGATGCCCTTGCCGCCGTGGAAGCCGAAAAATACGGGGAAAATATGCCCGACCTGCACGGCAAAGCCCGCCAGCACCTTGGCAAACGTCTTGTCCTGCGGCAGAATCAGCGTCGCAATCAGGCAGGCCGCCACGGTCTTGCCAACGTCGATCAGCAGCACCAGCAGCGTCGCCGCGCCGCCGTAGCTGCGCAGAAAGTTCGTCAGGCCCGCGTTGCCGCTGCCCTTGGAGCGCACGTCCTCGTGCATTTTCGCGCGGGAGATCAGAATTGCTCCGTTCCAGCCGCCGAAAAACCAGCCGAGCACTACGCAGGCGATGATTCGCAATGTCATGCCTCGTCCTTATCTCCCTTCTGCCGGATGGTGATGCGCACGGGCGTGCCCTCCAGCCCGAACACGGAGCGAATCTGGTTTTCCAGATACCGCTGGTAGGAGAAGTGGAACAGCCGCGCGTCGTTGCAGAAAATGACGAAATGCGGCGGCTTCACGCCGACCTGCGTCATATAATACACCTTCAGGCGGCGACCCTTGTCCGTGGGCGGCTGCACCCGCGCCGTCGCATCCTCCAGAATGCTGTTGAGCATACCGGTCGTGATGCGCATGGCGTTCTGATTTGCAACGTAATTGATCAGGTCAAACAGCCTTCCGACCCGCTGGCCGGTCAGCGCCGAGATGAACAGCACCGGCGCGTAGGTCATATAGCTCAGATCGGCGCGGATTTTCGCGGTCATCTCGTTCATGGTGTTCGTTTCTTTTTCGACCGTGTCCCATTTGTTGACGACGATGATGCAGGCCTTGCCCGCCTCATGTGCCAGTCCTGCGATTTTCGTGTCCTGATCGGTCACGCCGTCGTTGGCGTCGATGAGAATCAGGCACACATCTGCGCGGTCGATGGCGGCGATGGAGCGCATATTGGAGTACTTCTCAATCGCGTCGTCCACCTTGGACTTGCGGCGCATACCGGCTGTATCGATGAAGCGGTACTTGCCGAAGTCGTTTTCAAAATAGCTGTCGATGGCGTCGCGTGTCGTGCCTGCGACGTCCGAAACGATCACACGCTCCTCGCCGAGGATGCAGTTTAAGAGGCTGGATTTGCCGACGTTCGGCTTGCCGACGATGGCGACGTTGATGATCTCGCCCTCGTCCTCCTGCTCCGTCGCCTCGGGGAAGTGCGCCACGCACCAGTCGAGCAAATCACCC
>CAKUNB010000102.1 GCA_934668285.1 uncultured Oscillospiraceae bacterium
GTACAGACGGAAGCCCTCCGGAATATTACGGGTGAAATGTCCGCGCAGAGTGACGCTGCGGTTCTTTGCGGAAAGCTCTGTTTCTTCCGTGATCGGCTGCCAGTCAACGCCGTCATAGCTGTAGCTTCCCTCGAACCGATTCAGTGTCGGCGTGGCAACGTTTTTTGTACGGCTGTTCAAGACCGTCTGCAAAAAAGTTGCAAGGCAGAGCAAAAATAGAACAATTGATACCGGCAAAGCCCAAAAGCTATGGTTCATCAGTTTTTTCATGTGATAATCCCTTTTTGATGCATGGTGTCGCAGAAAGTGTGAGCAAAAATATTATAATCTATTGCGGCGCTCGTTGCAAGCCCACAGTGAGTTTCTTTCGGAAATCTCGCTTGACAAAGACCGCTTTGTCTGCTATACTGGCATCGTTAAGAGGGAGTAGTTGTTACGTATGCTCAACAATCGCCCGGCTATGCCGGTGGGTATGCGCCTTTCGGGGAACAAGACTTTTAGCACGTGTGTGCTAAGGGTCTTTTTTTATAGTATAGTTATAAGGAGTAATGCCAATGCTGATCCCGATTATCGCTTTTGCCGTCACGTATGTACTCATGATAACGTTGCCGAAGGTGCGGCACTGGGTCGCCGCCGTCTCCGCTGTGTTTTTCATTATCTGGGGTTGTGTTTCCGGGAACGGAAGTCCGCTGACTGCCCTGTCCGACACCGCGGGCGCAATCAACTGGAACGTTCTGATGATGCTGTTCGGCACAATGGGAACGGTCTATTTCTTTATCGAGTCGAAAATGCCGGACCGCATGGCCGAGGGCCTGCTGCGCCTGGCACCGAACACCATGTGGGCTGTGGTGCTGATCTCGCTGTTTTCCGGCTTCATCTCGGCGTTTATGGATAACGTCGCGACAGTCCTGATGATTGCGCCGATTGGTCTTGCGGTTGCAAAGCAGCTCAAGATCTCGCCGGTCGATATGCTGATCTGCATCTCCGTTTCGTCGAACCTTCAGGGCGCGGCGACGCTCGTGGGCGACACGACCTCCATCATGCTCGGCGGCTACGCGAACATGAACTTCTTTGAATTTTTCTTTCTGAACGGAAAATTCAGCATTTTCTGGGCGGTGGAGCTGGGCGCGCTGGCGACGATCCCCGTCATCATGTTCCTCTTCCGCAAGCAGCGCGGCAAGGTGTTCATCGAGACCTCCACACAGGTGGAGGACTATGTGCCGTCGATCCTGCTGCTGCTGAATATTGTGCTGCTCATCTGCGCCTCGTTCCTGCCGGGCCTTCCGGAGAATATCAACGGCTACATCTGCGTGTTCATTTTTGCGGTAACGGCGCTCTACTCACTGCTGCGCAGCAAGAGCGGCAAGCAGGTCCTTTCCTCACTGCGCGAAATCGACTTTCAGACGCTTCTGCTGCTGGCCTCGCTCTTTGTCATCATCAGCGGCGTGGAGCGCGCGGGCATTCTTGACGAGCTGGCGCGGCTCATCAAGTCCCTCGGCGGCGGCAATCTCTTTGCTGTTTACACGATCATCGTGTTTGCCTCGGTGCTGCTCTCGGCGTTCATTGACAATATTCCTTACGTCGCAACAATGCTGCCGGTCATCAAGAGCATTGCCGCCGCAATGGGCATGACGGGCGTGCCGTATGTGCTGTATTTTGGCCTGCTCAGCGGCGCGACTCTCGGCGGCAACATCACGCCTGTCGGTGCCTCGGCCAATATCGCCGCCATCGGCATCCTCCGCAAGGAGGGCTACGAGGTGAAAAACCGCCAGTTCTTCCGCATCGGCCTGCCCTTCACCCTCGCCGCCGTCCTCGTTGGCTACGTCTATATCTGGCTCATCTGGGCATAAGGGAAAAGCCTGTAGGGGGCGGCGTCCTCGACGCCCGCCGGTGCAGGCAGTGCCGATTTTGCCCGTAGGGCGGGGTGCCCTCACCCCGCCGGTGCAGGCAGTATCGGTTTAGTGAATAGTGAATAATATTTTTATTCGCGAATAGAGACAAACCATGGCGGCATAGACTGGTTGAACCGGTCTATGCCGCCGTTTTTCAGCAGCTGCAGGTCTGGCAGCCGGCGCAGGGGGCAGACTCGTCGCAGCGGCCCTTGCGCTCGGGGAAGAAGGCGCGCATCGGGAAGTCGATGCGGCTGAACAGCTCGCAGGGATCCTCCTCGCAGCATTCGTCGTCGCAGCACTCGCGCTTCGGCGCGCAGTATTCGCAGGCGGCAATGGAAAGCTGTGTGTCGCGCTCGAGGCGGACGGTGGAAAACTGCCCGATGGAAACGTACAGCCGCTTGCGCTCGCCGCTCAGCGCCAGCGCCTCGCCGAAGGAATCTACAATCGCTGCCGGAAGGTCGATGACCTCCGTCTCGCTGGGGCGGCACTCGCAGACCTCCTTGACGCTGGACGACAGGATCATCGGATCAAGCGCCTCGATGATTGCCTCGGGGCAGTTGCAGTGCAGCAGCGCGTCGACGGATGGAACGGCCTCGCCGCTGCGGAAGATCTTCGCCGCGCCTCTGCCGCCGTAGAGCACGACGCGCTTGGAAAAGACGGCAAGGCCGCAGATGGTCGTCGGCCGGAGCGTTCCTGTCAGCGCGTCGCCGATGATGCGGTAGTAGAAGGTAAGATCGACTGCATAGTACCCGCGCTTATAGGCCAGCGACTCCAGCTCCACGTTCGTGAACAGCAGCTCGGCGCAGCGCGTTTTTGCGCCGGTTGCGGCGTCGAGCGCGGTCTGCGAGGTCGTGGTCAGGTAGACACGAAGATCCTCAATGCAGTCCTTGTCGAGACAGGAATCGACGATCTGATTGGTATGGATGCAAACCGGAGCGGCGGTTTCCAGCCCGCCCGCGGCTTCATGGGTATTGTCCGGCATAGAATTACCTCCCGAAAGTTCGTTCAAGCAGAAGCTGCTTTCACAACAGTGTATGGCGCAGGGCGGGAGATTGTGAAATGTACCATAGACAAAGGGAAAAAAATGTGGTAAAATGATACCGAGTATAGACAGAGGAGGCGGCCCATGAAAACGACAGTCCTTGGTGTCGCGTATGACAATATCACAATGGCGGAGGCGCTCGAACGCGGGCGCGAGCTGCTGGCGGGAAGCGAGACGGCCTATTGCGTCACGCCGAACGCGGAAATGGCCTATGAGGCGATGCACGACGCGGAGTTCTGCCGCGTACTCAATGAGGCGGCGCTCGTGCTGCCTGACGGCGCGGGCGTCATCCTCGGCGCGAAGATCGTCCGCACGCCGCTGAAGGAAAAGGTGGCGGGCATTGAGTTTGCGCAGAATATGCTGGCCGTGTTTGCCGAAACCGGCAGCCGCCTGTACCTTCTGGGCAGCAAGCCCGGCATCGGCGAGCTGGCGGCGGAAAAAATGCTGCAAAAGCAGCCGAAGCTCTGCATCTGCGGCATCCGCGACGGCTATTTTCAGGACGAGGACGAGGTCGTCCGCGCCATCAACGAGGCAAAGGCCGACGCGGTCTATGTCTGCCTCGGCTCACCGAAGCAGGAGCGCTTCATGTACGCCCACCGCGGCGAGCTGAACGCCAAGCTGCTCGTCGGTCTCGGCGGAACGCTCGACGGCATTGCCGGAACGGTCAAGCGCGCGCCGAAATGGATGATCCGCCTGCAGCTGGAATGGCTCTACCGGCTCGTCAAGGAGCCGAAGCGCTTCAAGCGCATGCTGCGCCTGCCGAAATATGTGTTCGCAGCGGTAAAAACAAGAATGAAAGGGTAACGCTTATGGGAAAGCTGATTGTGCTGGAGGGAACCGACGGTTCCGGCAAGACGACCCAGTTTACGCTCCTGAGCAAGCGCCTGCAGGCGCTGGGAATTGATTTCCGCACGATGGATTTTCCGCAGTATTCCGAGCCGTCGTCGGCGCTGATCCGGATGTACCTCGGCGGCGAGCTGGGCAGCCGCCCGTCCGACGTGAACGCCTACGCCGCCTCGACCTTTTTTGCGGTTGACCGCTATGCCTCCTTCCGCAAGGTCTGGGGAGACTATTATAATAACGGCGGCCTGATGCTCTCCAACCGCTACACGACCTCGAACGCCGTGCATCAGGCCTCGAAGGAGCCGGAGGAGAGCCGCGAGGACTTTTTCCGCTGGCTGTACGATTTTGAGTACGTCCGGCTGGAACTTCCCAAGCCCGATCTCGTCTTATATCTGGACTTCCCGACGGAGCAGACCGAGAGCCTGCTGCGCGGGCGCGAGGAAAAGACCCATACGCAGGCCGATATCCACGAGAAAAATATGGACTATCTGCGCCTGTGCCGCAAGACCGGCCTGCATGCGGCCGAGTATTCCGGCTGGAGCATTATCCGCTGCGTGCGCGACGGGAAGCTGCGGACAATCGACGATATCCACAGCGAGATCTTTGCGCTGGTGCAGCGCTGCTTGGAGGAATAAGCATGGTATATATCATTCTGGGTGCGGGCTTTGAGGAGGCTGAGGCGATCATTCCCTGCGACCTGCTGCGCCGCGCCGGTGTGGAGGTACGCCTTGCGGGCATCGGCGGGCTGGAAATTACCGGCGGCCATGGCATTACGGTGCATGCCGACTGCGTGGCGGAGCAAGCCGCGCTCTCCGAGGCGGAGATGCTGGTGCTGCCCGGCGGACTGGGCGGCGTGGCGTCGATCCGCGGCTCGGAGGCGGTGCTCTCCGCGCTGAAGGCCGTCCATGCGCGGGGTAAGCTAGTCGCGGCCATCTGCGCCGCGCCGACGGTGCTGGCACAGCTCGGCATCACGGACGGGAAGCAGGCGACCTGCTATCCCGGCATGGAGACAGAAATGAAGGCGGCGCAGATGTGCGGCGCGGCGGCCGTTCGGGATGGCAGCGTCATCACCGGCAGGGCAGCCGGAACCGCCTTTGACTTCGGCCTGCAGCTCGTCGCGGCGCTGCGCGGCGAGGAAGCGGCGCAGAAGGTGAGGACTGCGGTGGTTTACCGCTAAAGGAGGAAGCTATGTCGGATAGAGACCGCTTTGATACCGGCAACTTTGACGAAAACGGCGACCTGATTTCTCAGACAAAGGAGCAGAGGGATTCTGCCGCGCCGGAAAATGGCGAGGCGCAGCCGCAGGAGGACTTTACGCCTGATTTCGGCCATGCCTTCGACGACTACGGCGAGTATCAGATTCCGCCGGATCCGGAGGATTATGACGAGACCTACGACGAGCAGGACACGTATGACGACCTGCCGGAGGACTATGACGACGCGCCGACGGTGAAGCCCTCGCGCAGGACGACCCGCCGCGTCGTGCCAATGCTGGTCAAGCTCGTGCTGTACGTCGTGATCGTGGGCGTGATCGCCGTGGGCTTTGGCTATGGCGCGTGGGAGTGTGCCGAGGACGTGCTCGCCTTTGGCCGGTCGGATGAGACGCTGACCGTCACCGTCAAGGCCGGAGATACGTATCAGGACATCGGCGAAATGCTCAAGGAGCGCGGCGTCATCAAATACCCGTGGCTGTTCAACCTCTACTGCGAGTTTACGAAGTCCACGGAAAAGATGGATCCCGGAGTTTATAAGCTGTACTATAACTATGACTATCACGCGCTGGTCAGCGGCATGATGACCGGAAGCCCCAACCGCTCCGAGGTTCGTGTGATGATTCCGGAGGGCTACACGTCGAAGCAGATCTTTGCCTTGATGGAAAAGAACAACGTCTGCACGGTCGAGGCGCTGGAAAAGGCTGCCGCCGAGCATGAATTTGACTACTGGTTCCTGAAGGATATTCCTTACGGCGAGAGCAACCGTCTGGAGGGCTTCCTGTTCCCGGACACCTACGACTTCTATGAAAATGACGAGCCGGAGCGCGTGCTGGACAAGCTGCTGACGAACTTCAATAAGAAGTTCTCCGAGGAAGCGCAGAATCAGCTCAATCTGCTCAACGACCGGCTGGCCGAGCGCTGGAGCAATGCGGGCTACGATGAGGACTATATCGCGTCGCACCGCTTTACGATCTACGAGCTGATGACCGTGGCCTCCATGATCGAGAAGGAGACCGCCGGTGTGGCGGAGAGCGGGCAGATCGCCTCGGTCATCTATAACCGCCTGTGCCGTCCGGCAGACTACCCGTACCTGAACATCGACGCGACGCTGATCTATGCGC
>CAKUNB010000103.1 GCA_934668285.1 uncultured Oscillospiraceae bacterium
CGGCCGCCTTGAGCATCTCGATGCCGTCCTGAGAAAAATCGGCACAGATATAAATTTCCAAAATTCTTTCCTCCTCTTACAGTTCTTCGGGGTAGAGAATGATCTTGATGGATTCCTTGCGGCGAACCATGTCGAACGCCTCGCGGAATTCCGAAACGTGCATCTTGTGGGAGATCATGCACTTGAGGTCGAATTTACCGGCCTCGACGAGATTCATCACATTGCGCCAGGAGACCCAGTCGTAGCCGAAGTGGCCCTTGAGGGCAATTGCGCCGTCGATGAAGGGATCGAGCGAGCTGTTGTACGGGCGATGGTCGTAGCCAATCTTGACGATGATGCCGGCCGTGCGGACAATGCCGAGGCAGGATTTCATGACGACGTTGACACCGGCGGCGTCGACGACGCAGCTTACGCCCTCGCCGTTCGTGATGGCCTTGACCGCAGCAATCGGGTCCTCCAGGTCGGACTTGACGATGTGGGTCGCACCGCAGTGCTTTGCCATTTCAAAGCGGCTGTCGCCGTCGGAGGACAGGGCGATGGCGATGATCTTCGCAGCGCCCGCCGCGCGGGCGGCCTGAATGGAGAACAGACCCAGCGCGCCGACGCCGAACACGGCCACGAAGTCGCCGGGCATGACCTTGGCCTCCTGCACGACGGCCATGTAGCCGTTGCAGGCGGGGTCGAGAATGGCGGCCTCCTCAAAGCTCATGCACTCGGGAATGCGCATCAGGCTGGTGGGAACGCGGGCAAGGGTCTTGCCGAGAATTTTGACATAATTGGTAAAGCCGCCGTCCATGCCATAGCCGATGCCCTTGCGCTCCGGGCAGGAGAGGAAATCGGAGGTGTTGCAGGCGTAGCACTCGCCGCAGACCTCGCCGGTGTTGTCGGAAACGACGCGGTCGCCGACCTTCCAGCGGGTGACGTTCTTGCCGACCTTGGCAATCACGCCGGAGAATTCATGGCCCAGCACGACGGGCGGGTAGAGGATTTCCTTGTGACCGCCGTCGTCGAAGGCGATATCAGAGCCGCAGACACCGGCAGCCTTGACCTCGACGAGGATATCGTCGTCGCCGATCTCGGGGATGGGGACGTCACGCAGCTCGGTTTCGCGCGGGCCGTAGCCGTACTTTACTACTGCTTTCATGTAGCTTCCTCCCAATCTTTACAGCTCTGCGCTGGCGCAGAGGGCGGACGGCTCGGCCTTGGCCTTGCCGAAGGTACCGGCGGGGATCTTCTCCTGTGTGAGTTTTTCCATGAGAGCGTTGTCCGCGTTGGCAATCAGCGCAAGCTCCGCGCCTGCGTCGATGGCGAGCTTTGCAGCATCGACGGCCTGCTCTGCGGTGAGCGAGGCGGCATCAAGGAGCGTCAGCAGACGCTTGCCATGCTTTTTCACGGGGGCGGCGGAAGCGACGAAGTCGTTCTTGGCGGCGGAAGCATCGGTGCTGCACAGCGCCTGATTCATCGGAACGATGACGATTTCCGCGCCGTTTGCGACGGCCTGCTTTGCCTCGGCGTACTTGGCAAAGGAGGAGGTGGTGCCGCCGGGGAGACCGACGATGGTTGCGACCGCAACACCCTTGCCCTTCAGCTCCGCCGCTGCGGGAGCGACAAACCACTGTGGAACACACAGGGCCTCGCACGCCGTGCGCACAGCCTGATCGCACGCCGCGGTCAAACCGTCTAACGTGGACTGGGGTACCATGTGGACGTACATTTTCTTCATAGACTCGATCACACATCCTTTTGCAAAATTTAGTGGGTCTGAATAAGGAACGAATGAACAGAGGTCACATATTTGATACAAAAGTATCGAATAATATGATTATTCGCCCTATTCATCTGATGATTACACTCTATCAGCATATCTTTGAAAATGCAAGCACGGATTTTGGCGGAAGATGGGAGAGACAGCGGCGGTCTGGCTGTTTTCGGTAATAATCACGAAGGGAAAAAGCCTGTGTTTTCAGGGCTTCGCAGAAAATTTCAGCCGCGGCGGCGTGTGACTGTTTGGTAAAATCGCTGATTTTTTCCGAACGGAGTTGCCTGCCGGATTTGTATATATGAGTTAGCGCGCGATTTGGCCGGAAAACGCTTAATATTGCAGCGTTTTTATTCATCTGATGATTTTGATAAAACATCGTATTTTTCTGTTTGCATTTTTGCCGTCAATCGGCTATAATAGAGCCAAGGAAAGTACTTAGAAAGGCGAATGAAAATTATGATGGAATCTTTGACGATCACGCAGGCGCAGAAGCTGACCTCGCCCAACCCTTTTGCGCTGATTTCCACCGTGGCGGCGGACGGAAAAAATAACCTGATGGCGCTTTCATGGTGGACGTATCTTTCCAACCATCCGGCCACCGTCGGCGTTTGCCTGAGTAAGCGCGGCTATTCCGGCGGCCTGATCGCCCGGAGCGGCGAATTCTGCCTGTGCGTGCCGTCGGCGGCGCTGCGCGAGAGCGCGCTCAAGTGCGGCCACTGCTCCGGCCGGGATCACGATAAGGCGGCGGAGTTCGGAATTGCGCTGGCACCTGCGGAGCACGTGACGGCGATGCGCGTGCGCGACAGCCGGCTGGTGCTGGAATGCAGGCTCGTGCAGCAGGTCGAGCTGGGGGATCACGTCTTCTACATTGCGGAGGTCGCCGGAGCATACGGCGATGCCGCCGCTGCGGGCCTTTATGCGATGGAGGGCTATCGCTGCTTGAATACTGTTGCCGAATCGGCGGAATAGGAGGCGCTTATGCTGGCATATGTAAACGCCAAATCAAAGATTCTGAAGTATATCCGGGAAAGCGGGCTGGAGGCGGGCGACCGTCTGCCGACGGAGCTTGAGCTGTCAGAGCAGCTTGGCATTGGCCGCCTGAGCCTTCGCGAGGGACTGAACGCGCTCAAATCGGAGGGCATTATTGTCGCCATGCAGGGGCGCGGCACATTTGTCGCATGCAGCAGCACGCAGATTTCGGACACGCTGAACCTCAACTATTCCGTGACTGAAATGATCCAGTGCAGCGGCCATGAGGCGGGGTGCAGCTACTTCAAAAAGGAGATCGTCCCGGCGGATAAGGTGGTCGCCTCCGCACTGAAGATCGAGCCGGGCATGGACGTTTCGCTCTGCACCCGCATCCGCACGGCGGACGATGTTCCCGTCGTCATGACGCAGGACTATCTTGCGCCCGGTCTGGCTGCCGTATTTCTGGCGATGGGCGCGCAGGACAGCTCTCTGTACGACTATATTGAGAAGAACTCCGACTATACCATCGGTTCAAGCATTACGCAGATTTCGCCCGAATGCGCCGACGAGCAGCTGAGCAGGGAGCTTAATATCCCCATTGGCACGCCGGTGCTGGTCTTCTGCGCGACGGTCAACGACGTCTACGGCACGCCGCTGATCTACGCCAAGGAGCACTTTCTGGCCGACCGCTTCAAATTCGTCGTGATGCGAAGCAAGAAATAAAAAAACCGGAAGTCCGCACGAAGCTGTGCAGACTTCCGGTTTTTAAGTGTGGGAAAAGATTGCCCGTGCGCTGCAGCGGGCAAAAAAGCAAAATAATATTACAACATTACCCGGCACGGAATTGGAGTTCCGTGCCGGGCAAGCGTTTGTCAACTTATAACAATGCGGCAGCCGCCCCAGAAGTTCCTGTTGTAGTAGCCCTTCCAGAGGTTGTCGATGACGACGCCGCGGGACGGGTTGGCGGCGTGGATGAAGTTACCGTCGCCTAAGTACAGACCGACGTGCGTGATGCTGTAGCCGTTGCCGCTGAAGAAGACCAGATCGCCGGGCTTCAGCTCATCCATTTCGACCTTCATGCCGTCCTCGTACTGCTCCTGCGCGCCGCGCGAGAAGGAGTAGCCGAAGTGCTTATAGACGTACAGCACGAAGCCGGAGCAGTCAAAGCTGCTTGGGCCGTTGCCGCCGTAGACGTAGGGATAGCCGACATAGCTCTTGGCAAAGGCCAGCAGCTCCTCCATCATCGTAGGCTCTTCCCAATCCTCGCCGTCGGGATGCTCCTCGCGCCATGCGATGGTGTACTTGTAACAGCGGCGGAAGACGGCGATTGCCTCCTGAACGGCGGTGTAGGCCTGCGGGTTCAGATTCTCGCCGTCGCCGTTGACCGCGCCGATGTAGATCAGCAGGCGTGTGGGCGCCTTGGCCCAGCTGGAAACCTTGCTGCCGTCGCCGAAGCGGGAGAGCGTCACGGCGTTCGAATCCTTTCTGGGATATTCCAGCGCCGCCATAAAGTTTGCCATGATCTTGAAGAACTGCTCGCGGGTGAGCGTGTCATAGGGACCGAAGAGACCGTTGCCGTAGCCGTCGACGATGCCCAGCTCGTAGGCTGCGCTGATATTCGGGTCCGAGCAGTCGGTAAAGTAGTTGGTCTTTGTGGGAACGTAGGTCGAGCCGGTGGCCTTATTATAGGCAAGAACGGCAATGGCGCACATCTCTTGCCGCGTGATGCCTCTGCTCATATCGCAGTTATCCAAGCAGGAGGGGATCATGCCCAGCGACTGCATTTCCTGCACCTCGCGGATTGCCCATGGGCTGATGCTGGTGTAGCCCTCTCTGCGGATGATAATGGCCTTGTTTTCCTCGGTCTGCGCGTTGAACCAGTTGCCCATGTATTGATAGGCGCGGAAGAACATCATAATTGCCTGCTCGCAGGTGGTGTAGGCCTTCGGCTCAAGGGATGTGCCGGTGCCCTGCACGACGCCGATGGAAACCATGATCTGCGTCGCCTTGAGCGCATAATCGCTGACCTCTCCGGCGTCTAAAAAGCGATCCAGCGAGGCCTTGGGGACATCCGTTGTGTCGCAGTAGGCGCTGCCCATCAGATTGTGCGTGATCTTGAAGAAGTCCTGACGGGTCAGCGGCTCGTTCGGCCGGAAGGTAATATCGGGATAGCCGGAAACAATGCCCTGCTCGTAGGCGTAGCAAATGTCCGAATCCTTGGTGTCGGTGAAGTGGTTGGTGGAATCGGGGTAGGCGTAACCGCCATTCAGATGCTCAAAGACGAGCACGGCCATCTTGCACATTTCGCCGCGGGTGATGCGGCGTCCCATATCTGCATCGCGGAGCGATTCGGGCAGAAAGCCGAGGGAATACATGGCGCTGACCGCCTCTTTTGCCCAATCGCTGACGTTGGAGTACGCCGAGACGGTCGGGATGCAGGCGAGGATCACGCACAGACACAGCAGCAGACAAACTAGCTTTCGTTTCATTATGATACCTCCATAGACAGCTCCAGCCCGACGGGGCAGTGATCAGAGCCGAGAATTTCTGAATAGATCGGGGTGGAGACGATTGCGGGCCGCAGACGGTCGGAAACAAGGAAATAGTCGATGCGCCAGCCGATGTTCTTGTCGCGGGCGTGGAAGCGGTAGCTCCACCACGAATAGGCGTCGGTCAGGTCGGGGTGACGGTAACGGAAGGTGTCGGTAAAGCCGGCGGCCAGAAGGCGCGAGAACTGCTCGCGCTCCTCGTCGGAGAAGCCGGGGTTGCCGCGGTTGCTTTTCGGGTTTTTCAGGTCGATCTCCTGATGCGCGACGTTCAGGTCGCCGCAGAAGATCACGGGCTTTTCCTTGTCAAGCGCCGTCAGGTAGTCGAGCAGCGCGGCCTCCCATTGCAGCCGGTGGTCAATCCGCCGCAGGCCATCCTGCGCGTTGGGCGTGTAGCAGGTGAGGACAAAGCAGCTCGGGTATTCCAGCGTGATGAGCCGTCCCTCGTGGTCGAGCGCCTCTGTGCCGACGCCGTAGCGGACGGACAGCGGCGGGTGCTTCGTGTAGATCGCCGTGCCGGAGTAGCCCTTCTTCTCGGCGGCGTACCAGAAGCGCTGGTAGCCCGAAAAATCCAGCGTGACCTGCTCGGGCAGCGCCTTCGTTTCCTGCAGGCAGAAGAAATCGGCGTTCAGCGCCCGAAAAACCTCGGCAAAGCCCTTTTCCATGCAGGCACGGATGCCGTTGACGTTCCAAGAAATGAGTCTCATTCCATCGCTCCTTCCAGTACAGCACCATTGTAACAAATTATTACAATAATTACAACCGCTTTCGCAAAATTTCCTTTCTTTTTTCGGCTGGAAAAAACAGGATTGCCCCTTGCGCAGCGGCGCGTGA
>CAKUNB010000104.1 GCA_934668285.1 uncultured Oscillospiraceae bacterium
GGTGTCCTCTTTAAGCGTCATGATAACGTCCGTACCGGCAGTGTCCTTCTCGCAGGCCGTGATTGTATAGCCGTCTGCGCCGCTGGACTCCCATTGCCACGCCTCGTCGGAGCCGTATTTCTTGGAAATC
The DNA here is from genome assembly GCA_934668285.1 of uncultured Oscillospiraceae bacterium. Taxonomy (GTDB): domain Bacteria; phylum Bacillota; class Clostridia; order Oscillospirales; family Oscillospiraceae; genus JAZOXB01. Next base: position 131 of record CAKUNB010000104.1, read on the forward strand.
ACCGTCACCTTATCGGCGACCATGAACGCCGAATAGAAGCCCACGCCAAACTGGCCGATGATGTCGATGTCGTCCTGCTTTTCCATCGTGGTCTTAAAGCCCAGCGAACCGCTGTGCGCAATCGTGCCGAGGTTTTCCTCCATCTCCTCGCGGCTCATGCCGATGCCGTTATCGGAAACGGTGAGGGTCTTTGCATCCTTGTCCGCCGTCAGACGAATCGCAAAATCGCTGCGGTTCAGGCCGACGTTCTCATCCGTCAGCGCCAGATAGGCCAGCTTATCGATCGCGTCCGACGCGTTGGAAATCAGTTCGCGGAGAAAAATTTCCTTGTGGGTATAAATCGAATTGATCATCAGATCCAGCAACCGCTTGGATTCTGCCTTAAATTGTTTCTTTGCCATGGTATCTGCTTCCTTTGTCCGTATTAGCACTCGCTCACTTCGAGTGCTAACCCTATTATAGCGCCCTTTTTCCAATTTGCAAGTCCCTGTCACAATTTCTTTACACTTTTTCTTTTGACGGACGGTCGTTCTGGCAGGTTGCACAAATTTTTATTCGAATTTTATGCAAATTGACGAAGAAGTCCCGATAGAAATGTCAGAAAACCGGAAGTTTTCCATCTTGCAAGTTGCTGCACTTCGTAGTAGACTATGCGCGTTTGAAAATCTGAAAGGAGGAGGCTGTCATGAAGAAAAGCTCCGTAAAAAATCTGACCGTCGGGTCGCCGATGAAGCTGATTCTCGGTTTTCTGCTTCCCCTGCTTGGCGGTCTGGTCTTCCAGCAGCTTTACAATATGGTCGATACGCTCGTCGTCGGGCGGTATCTCGGCGTGAACGCGCTGGCAGGCGTCGGCTCGACCGGCTCGATCAACTTCCTTGTCCTCGGCTTCTGCATCGGCATCTGCAACGGCTTCGTCATTCCCGTGGCGCAGAAGTTCGGCGAGGGCGACGAGGACGGCCTGCGCCGCTTTGTCGCCAACAGCTTCTGGCTCTCGACGGCATTCGCAGTGGTCATTACCGTTGTGGTCTGCCTGCTGTGCAGGACGATCCTGCACTGGATGGACACGCCGGCGGACATTTTTGACTACGCGTTCGACTATATTTTCGTTATTTTCCTCGGCATCCCCGTTATTATTCTCTATAATCTGCTCTCCGGCATTATCCGCTCGCTGGGCGATTCGCGGACGCCGATCTATTTTCTGGTGCTCTCGTCGCTGCTGAACGTGGTGTTCGACCTGCTGTCCGTGCAGGTGCTGGGCATGGGCGTGAACGGCCCGGCTTGGGCGACGGTGGTGTCGCAGGCGATCAGCGGTCTGCTGTGCCTCGCGATTCTGTTCCGACGCTACCCCATCCTGCGCCTGTCGCGTGACGATCTTCGGCCGCGCAAGGCCGAGCTGCTGCGCTTGCTGGCGATGGGCCTGCCGATGGGCCTGCAGTACTCCATCACCGCCATCGGCACCATTGTCGTGCAGGCGGCGGTCAACGGTCTGGCCGCAACCTATATTGCCGCCGTCACCGTTGGCAACAAGATCAACCAGCTCTTTACCTGCATTTTTGACGCAATGGGAACCACCATGGCGGTCTACGGCGCGCAGAACTACGGTGCGATGAAGCTCGACCGGCTGCACAAGGGTGTCGCTGCCTGTCTTTTGGTCGGCGCGATCTACTCCGTCGCCGTTATGCCCGTCCTGATTTTCTTCGGGGCAGAGATATCGCAGCTCTTTATCGATTCGTCCGAGCCGCTGGCTTCGAGGCTGGAAATTGCACGCTATGCCCGCCAGTTTCTGATCTGCAATGGCGCGTTTTATATTGCGCTGGCCTTCGTCAACACGCTGCGCTTTATGATTCAGGGGCTATCGTTTACGAAGCAGGCAATTTTCGCGGGCGTTTTTGAAATGATCGCCCGCTGCATCTGCGGCTTCTGGCTGACCGGTTTCTGGGGCTATCCCGTGATCTGCTTTGCCAACGCAGCGGCATGGGTACTGGCCGATCTGTTCCTGATTCCGGCCTATTTCCACTGCGTCAAGGTGCTGCAGCGGCGCCACGCGCAGCAATAGAAATTCCGCTTTGCTTCTCCGTATCTTTTGTGGTATACTGGAAGGCAAGAATACGAGCGAGGTGAAGCATATGATTACCGTTTCCGATCTGGCGCTGCAATTCGGCGGCTCCGTTCTGTTTCAGCACGTCGACCTGCAATTCACCGCCGGGAACTGCTACGGCATCATCGGCGCGAACGGCGCGGGCAAATCGACGTTTCTCCGGCTGCTTTCCGGCGAGCTGGAGTCCACCAAGGGCGAAATTTCCATCAAGCCCGGCCTGCGGATGTCGGTTTTGAAGCAGGATCAGTTTGCCTATGACGATTATACCGTCCTCGACACGGTCATCATGGGCAACCGTCGCCTGTACGACATCATGAAGCAGAAGGAGGCCATCTACGCCAAGCCCGAGCTTTCCGATGAGGACGGCATGCTGGCCTCGGAGCTGGAGATCGAGTTCGCCGAGCTCAACGGCTGGGAGGCCGAGTCCGACGCCAGCCGCATTTTGCAGGGTCTCGGCATCCCCGTCGAACTGCACGGCGACCGGATGCGCGACACGGACGGCCGCTTAAAGGTCAAGGTGCTGCTTGCGCAGGCGCTGTTCGGCAATCCCGACATTATTCTGCTCGACGAGCCGACGAACAACCTTGACATCGAATCCATCAACTGGCTGGAGGATTTCATCCTGAACTACGAGGACACCGGCATGGTCATTGTCGTCAGCCACGACCGCCACTTCCTCAACACCGTCTGCACCCACATCGTGGACATTGACTACGGCAAGATCAAAATGTACGTCGGCAACTACGACTTCTGGTACGAGTCCAGCCAGCTCATGCAAAACCTCATCCGCAACAAAAACAAGCGCAACGAGGAAAAAATCGCGGAATTACAGGAGTTCATCTCCCGCTTCTCCGCGAACAAGGCCAAGAGCAAGCAGGCCACGGCCCGCCGCCGCCTGCTCGACAAGCTGTCGGTCGAGGAAATGCCCGCCTCGTCGCGGCGCTATCCCTTTGTCGGCTTCACACGAGAACGCGAAGTCGGCAAGGACATTCTGTTCGTCACGGACGTGTCCAAGACCGTCGACGGCGTGAAGCTGCTCGACAAGGTGTCCTTCATCGTCAACCGCAACGACAAGATTGCCTTCGTCGGTGAAAATGAGCTGGCGCAGACGACGATGTTCAAGCTGCTCATGGGCGAGCTGGAGCCGGACGAGGGAACGATCAAATGGGGCGTTTCCACATCGCAGAGCTATCTGCCAAAGGACAATTCGCCCTACTTCGACGGCTGCACGGACACGCTGCTCGACTGGCTGCGGCAGTTTTCGGCGAAGAAGGACGACGTGTATCTGCGCGGCTTCTTAGGTCGGATGCTCTTCTCCGGCGAGGACGCGTTCAAGCCCGTGAACGTCCTCTCCGGTGGTGAAAAGGTGCGCTGTATGCTGTCAAAAATGATGCTCTCCGGCGCGAACGTCATCCTCCTCGACCAGCCGACGAACCATCTGGACATGGAGTCCATTCAGGCCGTCAACAAGGGCATGATTGCCTTCCCCGGCAACGTCCTGTTCGCCTCGCACGACCACGAGCTGCTGCAATCCGTCGCAAACCGCATCATCGAATTCCGCTCCGACGGCACCGCCCGTGACTACCTCGGCACCTACGACGAATATCTCGAGACGCTCTGAGCGTCCAAACAAGCGCTCCCCGCGGAAACCGTTTCCGGCTTCCGCGGGGAGCAATTTTATTGTGTTGAAGAGATCAGCGTGTTATGCAGCGGTAGAGGAAGGTCACGATCTGGGCGCGCGTGCAGTCCTCGTCGGGGCTGAACGTGGTCGCGGTCGTTCCCAGCGTGATCCGGTTCTCCGCCGCCCAGAGGACCGCGCCTGCGTAGTAGGCCGTCAGGTCGACGTCGGTGAAGGGGCAGGCGCTTCCGACCGCCGGAGACTGCTCCGCGCGCCAGAGGAAGGTCACAATATGGGCGCGGGTGCAGCTCATTTCGGGACTGAAGGTCGTCGCCGAGGTGCCGAGCGTAATGCCGTTCTCGGCCGCCCAGAGCACCGCGTCATAGTAATAGGTACCGGTGGGGACGTCTGTGAAGGGCATTGCCGCGCCCTTCGGCGCGGGGCGGCCTGCCGCTCTCCACAGGAAGGTGACAGCCTGCGCTCTGGTGCAGAGGGCCTCCGGGGAGAAATGCGTTTCGTCAGTGCCGTTCGTGATGCCTTCCTCGGCGGCCCAGATGACGGCGTCCTCATAGTAGCTGTCCTCGACAACATCCACAAAGCCGCCGGTGGCGGGGATCGTTTCGGTCTGCCGGTAGGCGCAGTCCGCGCAGATGCGCTCGCGTTCGCCCGCCTGCACGATCGTCGCTTCCCGAACGACCGTCCAGTCGCCGAAATTGTGCGCCGCCGCAGCGACCGTCACCTTGCCGCAGCGCGAATACTTCTGCTCATGCGTCGTTTCAGTGGTCACCCACTCCGGCTTGCAGCCCGCCGCATGATGCTCCGGATTGAACGCGCCGTAGGCCGTCTTGCAGTCGTCACAAACCGCCCGCTCCGTACAGGTCGCCGTGCCGCCGTGGCAATCTTCGGTTTCCGTGTGCGCTGCGTCGTGGGCGCAGACGCGCGTATGCGTGCCGTTGTTGTTCGAAATCCATGCGCCGTAGTCGTGGCCGAGCGCCTTGCCGGATTCAAACGTCGCCTCGCCGTCGGTTCCCTTCGAGGTCAGACCGCAGACTGCGCAGGACTTGTAATAAACCGCCTTCTCGGTGCAGGTCGCAGCGGATTTCAAATACTGCTCCTCGGCGGTTTCTGCCGTGAACGTATGGGGCTTCAATTCGCCGTAGGCCGCTCCGCAATCGTCACAAACCGCCTGCTCCGTACAGGTCGCCGTGCCGCCGTGGCAATTTTCGGTTTCCGTGTGCGCTGCGTCGTGGGCACAGGTGCGCGTATGCGTGCCGTTGTTGTTCGAAATCCACGCGCCGTAGGCATGGCCGAACACCTTGCCGGATGCAAACGTCGCCTCGTCGGCAGTGTCCTTAGAACTCAGCCCGCAGGCCGCGCAGGACTTGTAATAAACCGCCTTCTCGGTGCAGGTCGCAGCGGATTTCAAATACTGCGCCTCGGCCTTTTCCGCCGTGAAGTGATGCGCCGCCAGCTCGCCGTAGCCCGTCTTGCAGTCGTCACAAACCGCCTGCTCTGTACAGGTCGCCGTGCCGCCGTGGCAATTTTCGGTTTCCGTGTGCGCTGCGTCGTGGGCACAGGTGCGCGTATGCGTGCCGTTGTTGTTCGAAATCCACGCGCCGTAGGCATGGCCGAGCGGTTCGCCATTCTCGAAGGTACCCGTTCCCTGCACGTGGCAGGTGGAGCAGGACTGATAGTACACCGCCGGGCTGGTGCAGGTCGCGGCGGACTTCAGCCGGAACTCGTTCAATTGATTGACGAAATGGTGCGGGCCAAGCTCACCATACGAATGGAAACAGACCTCGCAGAGGGCCGGGGCAAGGCAGTCCGCCGTGCCGCCCTGATGCGCGCCGCGATCGACCTCCAAATGGCAGCAGGTGTAGAATCTCCAGTGGCTGTCGGCATCGGTCTGCCAAGCGCCCGGCTCTTCGGCGTGCCGATCCGGGTTCTTTTCCCCGGCGGCAAAGGTCGCCTCGCTGTCCGTGCCCTTGGAGGACAGCAGACAGATCCTGCAGGATTTGTAATAGGTCGCCGGGGAAATGCAGTCTGCCTCTTTGCACAGAAGTGCAGTAATCACAGTTTCGCCCGTGAAGTCGTGCTCGGTCATTTTGATGCCGCAGATGTCGCAGAAATGGTTGCAGTCCGGGTCGGAGTGGTCGAGCCGCTCGGTCTCTCCGCCGCAGACGGTGCAGGTCTTCCAGTGACTGTCCTGGTTCGTGTTCCAGTCGCCGTAGGTGCAGTCGGC
>CAKUNB010000105.1 GCA_934668285.1 uncultured Oscillospiraceae bacterium
GGCCGGAGTCGATGATGTCCTCAACGATGACGACGTGGCGGCCTGCAATGTCGTGCTCCAGATCGTGCAGCAGCCGGACGGCCCCGCTGGAGCTGGAGCCGTTGCCGTAGCTGGAAACGGAAATAAACTCCATATCCAGCGGACAGGTCATGCGGCGGCAAAGATCGACAAGAAAGAAGGAAGCTCCCTTCAGCACGCCGACCATCACGGGGCGTTCCCCGCGAAAGCGTTCGGACAATTCCTCACCGAGCGCCCGAACTCGTGCCACAATGGCTTCTTCCGAAAAAAGTACGCGTTCAATATCCTGCGCAGCAGAACGAATCAGCATGAATTACCTCCGATGATCGCCAAGCCGTCGAAGCGGCGGCGTTTTGTGCTTTACAAACAAGCGCCACGACAGTATAATACATTTATCGGCATAAGTAAAATAGATAAATTTAATACATGATATTAGAACAACTTATCACGAGGAGTGTCAATATGGCCGCAAAATTGGAGCTATACCGAACCTTTTTGGAGGTTGCAAAGACCGAAAACATTTCGCAGGCTGCGCAGCGACTGTATATTTCGCAGTCGGCCGTCAGTCAGTCAATCCGTCAATTGGAGGAAGCGCTGCAAGTGCGGCTGTTTTCCCGCAGCACGAAGGGTGTGAAGCTGACGGGTGAGGGGAGAATGCTGACGGAATATGTTTCGCACGCGCTTGGACTGCTGCAAAGCGGCGAGGAAAAGCTCGCACAGGTGCGGAATCTGCAAACCGGTGAGCTGGTCATCGGCGCGAGCGACACGGTGACGAAAACGTATCTGCTCTCGCGCCTTGAAGCCTTTCATAAGGCGCATCCCGGCATCCGCATCCGCATCCGTAACGGAACGAGCCGTCAGGTGCTGGACTATTTGAACACCGGCGCGGTCGATATCGCCTTTGCGACCGAGCCGAAGAATGCTGCGGCCTATCAGCTCCGCCGCTGCATCGTGACGCATATGATTTTCGTCGTCGCACCCGACTATCCTGTGGACAGAACGCATATTTATTCGATGGAGGAAATCGCGGCACTTCCGCTGATCCTTCTGGAACAGCAGGCAAACTCCCGGATGCATCTGGAGGAGTTTTTTCATAGCAAGGGCCTCGCCATCCGGCCGGAAATCGAGCTGGGGTCGCATAATCTGCTGATCTCTCTCGCACGAATCGGGCTTGGTGTCGCCTGTGTGACGGAGGAATTCTCGCAGTCCGGCCTTGGACGCGGCGTGATCGTCCCATTGCGGACGGATTTTGAAATCCCGACCCGCGCGGTCAGTATGTGTACCCTCCGCGCCGTTTCCCCAACCCCGGCCGCCGAGCGCTTCATGGACTTCATCACGGAGAGCAACCGAATGTCCTACGACCCCGGCCATTCGTACCACTTTGATGCGGATTTGGAAAGAGGGACATGATAGCTCCATTCGCTCTGTTTGGCGAAAAATCCAAATTTCTGCAAGAAACCTCTTGACAATCGACGGAAAACCTTGTATGATATACAAGCTGATTTCGTAAGAAATCACCCATGGAGAGGTGGCTGAGCTGGCCTAAGGCGCACGACTGGAAATCGTGTAGACGTTAAAAGCGTCTCGCGGGTTCGAATCCCGCCATCCCAGCCAAAAAAGCTCTGACCATCCGGTCAGAGCTTTTTTGGCGGAGAGGGCGGAGATTCGAATAGTTGCAATAAGCCTTCGACTAAACAGTGTGCAGTTGGATTTTCCGAAAGTCTCAAGCAAGCTGCCGGTGGCAGCTTGCCGTAGCTCCACCCCTACCTTCAGCCGAATCCCGCCCATCCTCTGCGCGGAGGAAACTATCGTAGGCCGTAGGGTCAGAGCTTTCTTGGCGGAGAGGGCGAGGATTCCAGAACTTGATGAGGTGAAGCGAATGGAACAGATCATTCGATATCTTGAGGAAAAATATCATCCGCTTTCTATTATTCTCTACGGTTCTTACACAAACGGAACGAATGATAAAACCAGCGATTTTGACGCGTTGGTAATTTCGGCAGATCATGAAAAATTCCACGATACGGCAGTCGTTGACGGCGTTCGGCTGGATGTGTTCGTATATCCGGCGGTGTTTTTTGCAAGCGATTACTCATGCGAGGAGTTTATCCAAATCATTGATGGGCGAATTCTCGTGGACAACAATGCTGTCGGATGCACCTTGCAGGCAAAAGTTCGAGAATATTTACGCGACCTCCCTTGCAAAACAACAGCTGAGCTGCAAGCGAGTATGGATTGGTGCGTGAAAATGCTGGAACGGGCGAAGCGCAACGATTGTGAAGGATGGTTTCGTTGGCACTGGCTGCTGACAGACAGCTTGGAGATTTTCTGCGATATAAACCGGCATCCATACTTCGGTCCGAAAAAGGCGCTGCAATGGCTGGAACAAACAAATTCTGAAGCATTTACACACTACAAAAATGCCCTGTCAAATTTCGATTTCGATCACTTGAAATCTTGGATCACATACATTAGAAGTACTTACGAAATGAAAGCACAGGAGCGTGACAAAAATGACGTACCTCCAACACTATAACTCTCCGTTGGGTGATATTCTGCTTTCGGCGGACGATATCGGCCTGACGGGGCTTTGGCTGGACAGTCAGAAATACTTCGGCGGGACGCTGCCGCAGGAGCTGACTGAGTGCGTAACGCCGGTGCTGGCGGAGGCGAAACGCTGGCTCGATATCTATTTTTCCGGCCGTGAGCCGGACTTCACGCCGCCGCTGCATCCGACCGGCTCAGCGTTCCGTCATGCGGTGTTGGATATCCTGTTACAAATCCCATATGGCCAGACTACGACCTACGGCGAGATTGCGCGGCAGCTTGCCGGAGGCGGCACGATGTCCGCGCAGGCGGTCGGCGGAGCGGTCGGGCATAACCCGATCTCCATCATCGTGCCGTGCCACCGCGTCGTCGGAACGGACGGCTGCCTGACGGGCTACGCGGGCGGCCTCGCGAAGAAAATCGCGCTTCTGGAGCTGGAGCACGCCGATATGAGCCGCCTTTATCGACCGAAAAAGGGGACGGCGCTTTGAATACACGCGGCCGCGCTTGGCGAGAATTTCGCCGAGCGCGGCCAATCTGTATTTATGCGATGCGATGGCCCTTGTGCTGCGCCGGAACGCGTAGCACCCATTGATGGCCGTCCGCTCTGCGCCCGTACTGAATTCCGGTAATGGTATCGTAAAGACGCTGCGACAGAGCGCCGATGCCTCCGGTTCCGACGGTGTAATCAACGCCGTCGAAGGCAAGCGTGCCGATCGGCGAGATGACCGCCGCCGTTCCGCAGCCCCATGCCTCTTCCAGAGTTCCGGCGCGTGCCGCCGCCAGCAATTCGGAAACGTCCAGCCGCCGCTCCTCGACGCGGTAGCCCGCCTCGCGCAGCAGGGTGATGCAGGTGCTGCGAGTAATGCCCGGCAAAATCGAGCCGGTCAGGCTGGGCGTAACGACAGTATCGCCGATTTTGAACATCACGTTCATCGCGCCGACCTCCTCGATATAACGCCGTTCTACGCCGTCGAGCCACAGCACCTGATCGTAGCCGGCCTGCTCGGCGCGGACGGTAGCGCGGGCGGCCGCGGCGTAGTTTCCGCCGCACTTGGCATAGCCGGTACCGCCGCGGACGGCGCGTACGTCGTCGCGCTCGATGGCGATGCGGACCGGGGCAAGGCCGCGCGGATAGTAGCTGCCGACCGGCGAGGCAATGATATAAAAGGCGGCGTTGCGGACCCCATGAACGCCGAGCTGGGTGTCCGTGCAAATCACAAACGGCCGGAGATACAGCGACGTTCCCGCCTCGCGCGGCACCCACTGCGCAGCTTCCGATACAAACGAAACGACCGCCTCAACAAAAGCGTCGGGGTCGAGCTGCGGCAGACCCATCCGTTCGCAGGATGCGGCAAGCCGTCGCCCGTTATCGAGCGGACGGAAGAGCTGAATCCCGCCGTCGGCACGCCGATACGCCTTCAGCCCCTCGAATACCTCGGCTCCGTAGTGAAAAACGCAGCAGGCCGGGTGCAGCGCGAGAGCATGGAGCGGCTCGATGCGCGCGTCGTGCCAGCCGTCGGCGGGGGTATAATCCATGACAAACATCCGATCAGCAAAGACCCGTCCGAAGCCGACATCGGTCAGCGAAGCGGGCGGCACGGCGGCATGATCGGCTTTTGTGATCGTAATGTTCATAGTGATCTGACCTTTCTCTTTGTGATGTGCCATACTCTACACCGCAAAAATGAAAAAGTCAATAGAGAAAATTGCAATTCATAGGAATCAACAATTAAATTAAGCGAATTTGAGATAATTTTTGCAAGATATACAAAATAGACTTGCAATAATTACAGAGACCGCGTGAGCTTGCCGGGAAGGAAACAGCCGTTTTTTGCGAATCGGCCAAATAGCGGTTGCATTTTCGCATGGGACGTGCTAAAATAAAACAAACGTTTGATAAATGCAGAAAGAGGGCGTGTAAAATGGATGATAAAACACGAGCCTTGCAACAATATTTCGGGTATTCCTCCTTTCGCGGCGGGCAGGCAGAGCTGATCGACGCGCAGCTTTCCGACCGTGACGTGCTGGGCATCATGCCGACCGGCGGCGGCAAAAGCCTGTGCTATCAAATCCCGGCGCTGCTCAGCGCGGGGATTACGTTCGTCGTTTCCCCCTTGATCTCGCTGATGAAGGATCAGGTTGCCGCGCTCAAACGCGTGGGCATCTCTGCGGCGTATATCAATAGCTCCCTGACCCCGAACCAAATTTGGCAGGTCTATCGGAACCTGCTTGCGGGGCAGTATAAAATTGCATATATTGCACCGGAGCGGCTGCTTTCGGATGGATTCCTGCAAACGGCCGCGCAGCTCAAAATCTCGATCCTTGCGGTTGATGAGGCGCACTGTATTTCGCAATGGGGGCAGGATTTTCGCCCCAGCTATCTGAAAATCGTCGAGTTTTTGAACACCTTGCCGGAGCGTCCGGTCGTTGCGGCCTTCACGGCTACAGCCACGCCGCAGGTGCGGGAGGACATCGAGCGTGCGCTGGAGCTGCGCGGGCCGCTGCGCATCGTGACCGGCTTCGACCGGCCCAATCTGCGCTTTGAGGTTCTGCGGCCGAAGAACAAGGCAGGGACGTTATTGCAGCTGGTGACTGAGCGCGTCGAAAAGAGCGGCATCGTCTACTGCTCGACGCGCAAGGAGGTCGAAAAAACCTGCGCCATGCTGCAAAGTAACGGAATTTCAGCGAAGCGTTACCACGCCGGCCTGGACGAGAAGGAGCGTCACGCGAATCAGGACGCGTTCATCTACGACGAGTGCGCCGTCATCGTCGCGACAAATGCCTTCGGTATGGGAATCGATAAATCTAATGTTTCTTATGTGATTCACTATAACATGCCGCAAAGTATAGAGGCATACTATCAGGAGGCGGGCCGCGCCGGACGCGACGGCACGAGGGCGGAGTGCATTTTGCTCTATTCCGCTGGTGACGTGCAGACGGCGAAGTATCTCATCGAGCACCCGAGCCTCGACAATGAGGAGCCGGTCGACCGCCACGAGGTGATCGAGCGCGACCTGCGGCGCTTGCAGCAGATGGTCGACTATTGCAAAACGACGAAGTGCCTGCGCGGTTATCTGCTGGGCTACTTCGGCGAGGCGCATCCGGCCTCCTGCGGCAACTGCGGCAATTGCAGCGAGGCCCTGATCGAAAAGGATATCACGACACAGGCCAAGATGATCCTGTCTTGTGTCAGGCGGATTTATGACTGGTTAGGGTACGATCTTGGTGCGGTGGCTGTGGCACGAACGCTGCGCGGCAGCAAGGACAGGCGCCTCTTGCAGCTCGGCCTCGACCGCCTGACGACCTACGGCCTGATGCCGCACACCGCCCGTGAGGAGCTGCGGGGCATGATCGATTGCTTGGAATCGAAGGGCTATCTGCAAACCAACGCGACAACCGGCGCGGTTTCCCTGACAGAGCGGGCAGGGGAGGTGCTGTTCCGCGGAGAATCGGTTACCATGCCGGTGCGAAAGCAGACGGCGGCACCGAAGCGTTCTGCCGCGCAGCAGGAC
>CAKUNB010000106.1 GCA_934668285.1 uncultured Oscillospiraceae bacterium
CCGATGCCCATTGCGCAGCCGTTGGCGGCTTTGCCGCCTTACGGATGCGGCATACCCCTTGCGGGTACATCGGCCCGTGCTGGCGGTATCGTAAGCTGTTCGTAGGGCGGGGTGTCCTCACCCCGCCGGTGCAGGCAGTATCGATTGAATGCGGAATTCATAAGGCGGAATGCGGAATTGTGGTGTGCCTGACGGCACGGATTAAAAAAACCGCTGCGGCGGGACGGCGCGATGTGGGCATCGCGCCCTACGCAAGGAATGACCTTGGGAGAAAAAACGCCCATGCACACGGCATAGAGGCTTGTAACCTTTGGGCATACATTATAATAGAAATTCAAACAATACAACGATAAGGAGAACGAACGATGGCAAAAGGCGGCTACCGCGGCGGAATGGGCGGCGGGATGAACATGAACATGATCAAGCAGGCGCAGAAGATGCAGCAGGATATGCTGAAAATGCAGGAGGAAATGGAAACCAAGGAATACGAGGCGACTGTCGGCGGCGGCGTCGTGAAGGCGAGCGTCAACGGCAAGCACGAGGTCGTCAGCCTGACCATCGCGCCTGAGGCGGTCGATCCGGACGATGTGGAAATGCTGCAGGACATGATCGTCGGCGCGGTCAATGAGGCCATGCGCAAGGCCGACAGCGAGGCGGCGCAGAATATGTCGAAGCTGACCGGCGGGCTGAACCTCGGCGGGCTGGGCGGCCTGTTCTGATGCGGTATTTTCCCGCCGCGTTAGAGCGGCTGACCGAGCAATTTGCAAAGCTCCCCGGCATCGGCGGCAAGACGGCGCAGCGGCTGGCGTTTTACCTCCTGAGCCTGCCGGAGGAGGAGGTCGCGGAGTTTGCCTCCGTGCTGGCCGAGGCAAAAAAATCGGTGCATTTCTGCCCCGTCTGCCAGAATCTGACGGATCGCGACATCTGCCCGATCTGTGACGACGAGAGCCGCGACCACGGCGTCATCTGCGTGGTCGCCGACCCGAAGGACGTGATCGCAATGGAGCGGGCGCGGGAATTTTCCGGCGTTTACCATGTGCTGCACGGCGTGATCTCGCCGCTCAATCACATCGGCCCGGACGATATCCGCATCCGCGAGCTGCTGGCCCGCGTGGCAAAGGGCGGCGTCCGCGAGGTCATTATGGCCACCAACCCCGACACCGAGGGCGAGGCGACGGCCATGTACATTTCGCGCCTCCTGCGGCCGATGGAGGTACGTGTCACGCGGCTGGCCTACGGCATTCCGGTCGGCAGCCAGCTCGAATACGCCGACGAGGTCACCCTCCTGCGCGCGCTGGAGGGCCGCAGGGATATCTGAGAGGACGGATTGCCGCGCCCCTTCTCGCAATGACACAATTGATAGCCCGCCCCGTGGCGGTGTGTCCGCGCAGGCCCTCTGGCTTGCCATTGCGAGGCCGCAGGCCGTGGCAATCTCGTGCAGGCACTTTGATTTCAAAACAAGTTACTGACGATGACCGTTGGGATTGGGCGGAAAGCCCGATCCCAACGGTTATTTTCGCGGCGCGCGGCGGCTGAAAGATTCCGAAATTGTTTACACTTTATTCATTGACATTGGCGGGACAAAGTCTTAAAATTGGAACGTTCAATTTTAGAACAACAAAAGGAGACGAAAGATGAAAGGGCCGCAGATGGCAAGCTTTGCCAAAAAATTTACGCGCGTTTATAACGCAATGATGCAGCCGCTGTGCGAGGAGCTGAACATGCCGGAAACGGCGGTGGACATTCTGATGTATTTTGCCAACAATCCGGAGTATAATACGGCGCGGGATGTCTGCCGGTTCAAGTATTTGAAGTCCGGTATCGTCTCCTTCCATATCGACCGCATGGTGAACGAGGGGCTGCTCGAACGCCGCACCGTGCCGGAGGACCGGCGGGTCTGCCGTCTGGTCTGCACGGAGAAGGCCGCGCCGATCATCAAAAAGGGCCGTGCACTGCAAATGCAGTTCGGCCGTGCGATCACCGCCGGGCTGGACGAGGCGACGATGGAAACGCTGAAATTTTCCATGCAAACGGTCAATAATAATCTGGAGCGGCTGCTGCACGAGCAGTGTGCGGCTGCGGGTCAGCGCTCGGTGGACGCAGACCGGAAGGAAATGGAGGAAGGTTCATGTTAAAACTACTCAGAAGAATGAGAAAGCGCGAGGTATGGATGGCTGTGCTTTGCGCTGTGCTGGTGCTGGGGCAGATCTATTTTGAGCTGACTCTGCCGGACTACATGAAGGAGCTGACGAGCCTGATTACAGCGCAGGGCAGCCAAACGTCGGATATCCTTCACGTCGGTCTGAAAATGCTTGGCTGTACGTTCGCCAGCGCGATCCTGGCCGTCGGCTGTGGCTTTCTGGCAGCGAAAACGGCTGCGGGCTTCAGCTATTCCACGCGCCAGCGCCTGTTCTATCATGTGATGGATTTCGGTAAGGAGGAGCTGCAAAATTTCTCCATCCCCAGCCTTATCACCCGCACGACCAATGATATTACGCAGCTGCAAATGATTGTCGCCATGGGCCTGCAAATGATGATTAAGGCCCCCATCATGGCCGTCTGGGCCGTGATAAAAATCCTCAACAAGAGCTGGGAGCTGTCGCTCGTCACCGGTGCGTTCGTCGTCGTCATCGGCGCGACGGTGCTGACGGTCGTGATGATCTGCGTCCCGCGCTTCCGCATCGTCCAGCGCCTGACCGATAAGATCAACCGCGTCGCCCGCGAAAATCTGACGGGCATCAACGTTGTCCACGCCTTCAACGCCGAGGAGTTCCAGAACGCGAAGTTCGACGTGCCGAACACGCAGATGATGAACACACAGCTCAAAAACCAGCGCCTCATGTCCGTGATGATGCCGATGCTGGGCCTCGGTATGAACGGCCTGACACTGGCCATTTACTGGGTCGGCGCGGCGCTCATCAACCGGATCGCAATGTCCGATCTGGCGGGCCGCGCGGAGATGTTCAGCGAGGTCATCGTGTTCAGCACGTATGCAAGCTACGTCGTCATGTCGTTTATGATGATGATTTTGATTTTCATGATGCTCCCAAACGCACAGGTTTCTGCGGAGCGTATCAACGAAGTCCTCGACTGCCATGTGGACGTGGAAGAGGGCAAGACGACCGACAGCAAGGAAAAAGGTACGGTCGAGTTCCGCAATGTTTCCTTCTGTTATCCGGGTGCTGCGGAGCAGGAACTGACGAATATCAATTTCCGCGTCGGGCAGGGACAGACCCTCGCCATTATCGGCGCGACCGGCAGCGGCAAGACCACGCTCATCAGCCTCATCCCGCGCTTTTACGACGCGACGCAGGGCGAGGTGCTGGTCGATGGCGTGAACGTGAAGGACTACGCCTTCGACGCGCTGTATGACCGGCTCGGCTATGTGACGCAGAAGGCCGTCCTGTTCTCCGGCAGCATCCGCGAGAACGTGCTCTTTGGCGAAAGCGCCGCGCCCGCAACGGATGAAACGGTGAAGGAGGCCATCGACCTGTCGCAGGCGGCGGAATTCGTTGACAAGCTCTCCGAGGGAACGGATTATCACATCGCCCAGCTCGGCCGCAACGTGTCCGGCGGCCAGAAGCAGCGGCTTTCCATCGCCCGCGCGCTGGCCCGCAAGCCGGAGATTTTGATTTTCGACGACAGCTTCTCCGCGCTGGACTACAAGACCGACGCGACGCTCCGCGCCGGACTGGAAAAGCAGCTGCACGACACGACGAAGATCATCGTCGCCCAGCGCATCAGCACCATCCGCCATGCCGACCAGATCCTCGTCCTCGAGCGCGGCGAGATCGCCGGCATCGGCACCCATGAAGAATTGATGCAATCCTGCGCGGTCTACCGCGAAATCGCAACCTCCCAGCTCAGCGCTGCGGAGCTTGCCTGAAGGAGGCGAGCTTATGCATCCCATGAATCGATCGATGGAGAAGGGCAACCTTGGCGAGGCCCTTCGGAAAATGAAAGCTTATATGCGCCCCCGCGACCTTGTGGCGACGCTCGTCGCGCTGCTGCTGGCGGCGCTCGGCGCGGTGCTGACGATCATCGGCCCGGATAAGGTCGGCCAGATCACGAACCTGATGGCGGAGGGATTGGTTGGCGCGATTGACATGACTGCTATTGCCCGTATCGGCATTTTCCTTGCAGTCATCTACGGCGTCAGCGCCCTTTCTACCTTCACGCAGCACTATATCATGGCGACTGTAACGCTGAAGCTGTCCCGTAAAATGCGCGGTGAGCTGTCGCAGAAAATCAACCGCGTGCCGCAGAAGTACTTTAATACCACCTCACAGGGCGATATTCTCAGCCGCATCACAAACGACGTTTCCACGCTGCAGCAGGCGCTGACCAACAGCATGCCAACGGTCATCAGCGCTGCGACGCAGTTTGTCGGCTGCCTGATTATGATGTTCGCAACCGAATGGCGGCTGGCGCTGACCTCGCTCGGCATCACGCTCGTCGGCCTGTTTGTCATCGTGCTCATCATGAGCCGCTCCCAGCGCTACTTCCGCGAGCGGCAGCAGAGCCTCGGTGATCTGAACGGTTACGTTGAAGAAATGTACTCCGGCCACGAGGTCGTCCGCATCTCCCGCGCGGGCAAGGACGTCAAGCAGCGCTTCGATGGGCTGAACGATGCCGTTTACGGCGCGAACTGGAAGTCGCAGTTCCTCTCCGGCATGATGCAGCCGCTCATGAGCGTCATCGGCAACGTCGCGTATGTCGCCGTCTGCGTGCTCGGCTCGGTGCTGGTGATCAACGGCACGATCAAGTTCGGCGTGATCGTTTCGTTTATCATCTATGTCCGCCTGTTTACCTCGCCGCTGACGCAGATTGCGCAGAGCCTGACCAATTTGCAGACCGCCGCTGCCTCGGCAAACCGCGTTTTTGAGTTTATGGAGAGCGAGGAGCTGGAGGATGAGAGCGGCAAGCAGCTGCGGCTTCCGAGTGTGCGCGGCGCCGTGACGTTTGACCACGTCCGCTTCAGCTACCCCGATACGCCCGATAAGATCATCATCCGCGACTTCTCCGCGCAGGTGCAGCCCGGCCAGAAGGTCGCCATCGTCGGCCCGACCGGCGCAGGCAAGACGACGATGGTCAACCTGCTCATGCGCTTTTACGAAACCTGCGGCGGCAGCATCCGCATCGACGGCGTGCCGATCTCAGATCTGCGCCGCGAGGACGTCCACGACCTGTTCGGCATGGTCCTGCAGGACACGTGGCTGTTTGAAGGCACGGTCCGCGAGAATCTGGTCTACAATATGCAGGGAATCACGCAGGATGCGCTCGAGCGCGTCTGCCGCGCCTGCGGGCTGGATAAATTCGTCCACTCGCTGCCAAAGGGCTTTGATACCGTCCTTTCCGACAGCACGACGATCTCCGCCGGCCAGAAGCAGCTGCTGACCATTGCCCGCGCCATGCTGCAGAATGCCCCGATGCTGATCCTCGACGAGGCGACCTCTTCCGTCGATACCCGCACGGAGCTGCTGATCCAGCGCGCCATGGATGAGCTGACCAAGGGCAGAACGAGCTTCGTTATCGCCCACCGTCTGTCCACGATCAAAAACGCCGACCTCATCCTTGTCATGCGCGATGGCGACGTGATCGAAAGCGGCAACCACGAGACCCTCATGGCCAAAGGCGGCTTCTACGCCGACCTGTACAACAGCCAATTCGAGCAATCGGCATAAATTTTTCAAAAAACAGAAAAAAGTGCTTGCAAAACACGCCACAGTGTGATAAAATACCCGAGCAAACAAAATCCGGGTGTGGCGAAGTTTGGTATCGCGCTTGAATGGGGTTCAAGAGGCCGCTGGTTCGAATCCAGTCACTCGGACCAAAAATGGACCGTCTCCTTTGGAGACGGTCCAAATTTTTGGCCGAGTGGCCGGATTCGAAGAGTTGCAATAAGCTATCGATGCAACAGTGCACGCCCAGATTTACTAGAAAACTCAAGCAAGCTGCCTGTGGCAGCTTGCCGTAGCTCCGCCCCTACCTCCAGCCGAATCCAGTCACTCGGACCAAAAATGGACCGTCTCCTTTGGAGACGGTCCAAATTTTTGGCCGAGTGGCCGGATTC
>CAKUNB010000107.1 GCA_934668285.1 uncultured Oscillospiraceae bacterium
GGCTGAATCGCCTTGTTCATAGTCTTTCTCCTTTCAGAAAAAACAGACGCGAGGGGTAGGAAATACCTCTCGCGTCTATTGTAAACCTAAAATCGAATCGTGTCAATATCCGCGGCACGCTTTGCCCGGCTCAGTCGCTTTGATAAACGGTTTCATAGCCGTTGGAAAGCTGGCGGACGATCTGTTCGATCTCCTGCGCATCGGCCTCCGCCGGGGGCAGCCAGCCGCCCTCGCAGCGGACACACGTGCCGCAGCTGCTGCTGAGGCTGCGCGGGACGGGCATCAGCGTTGCCGGAATGCCCGCTGCCTCGCACGAGTGCTTGTAGCGGATCGCGCCGAAGTGGGAGTAGACCGTGGCAAGATAGATCATTTCGTAAAGGTCAGCGTGTATTCGCCGTCCTTTTCCTCGACCTTAACGCCGTAGCCCTGATGGGTGGCGTAGCGGGAGGTGTTTTCCTTGGCGGCGTGGTTGTCCACGATGATCTGATAGGTGTTTTCCTTGGAGGCCATGGCCTCACGGAGCAGCAGGACAGGTTCCGGGCAGGACAGTCCGCGCGCATCGATCAATTTCATATTCGTTTCTCCTTATGCTTTCTTGCGGAAGGTGTTGAGGCAGGCAATCACGGCGACGACGCCGAGGCCGATGAGAACGGCGACCTTACCTGCGGAGGTGGGGCCGTCCGCACTGGAGGCGAGACCGAAGTTATGCGCAGCAGCCGCGCCTGCGATCAGGCCGAGCACGGTGACCGCGCTGTCGCCGTTGCCCTCGCCGGACAGCACGAGCTGACGCAGCGGGCAGCCGCCGAGCAGGACGCAGCCGAAGCCGGTGAGCATCATGCCGAGGCCGTTCCAGAGCCAATCGGTGTGCGCCACGGGCTGGCCCTCCATTGCGAGCTTGAAGTAGGTGCCGTCTGTCGCGCCGGTAAGGATGAGGTTGCAGATCAGGGCGCTGACCAGAATGGCGACGAAGCCGAACAGCAGCTTGAATTCCTTGAACAGGACGGCGTCACGGATACCGCCGACCATGCACAGGCGGGTGCGCTGCGCCAGAGCGCCGACGATCAGACCGGCAATCAGGCTGATGGCAATCGCGGCGTGCTTGGAGCCGGGGCCTTCCTCGGAGAAGAAGATGAAGGCGGGCGCGGCGACGAGCAGGATGAACATCACGACCTGCGCCGCAGGGAAGATGATGCCGTCGAAGCGGGCGAGCTTATAGGTGCGCTTGAGGGTGTAGCCCTTCTTGAGGAAGAACACGCCGACAAGGATGCCGAGGGTGAAGCCAACGAGGCCGAAGATGGCGTTGATGTCGCCGCCTGCGATACGGAGGATCATGCGGAACGGGCAGCCAAGGAACATCAGGCAGCCGATCATCACGAAGAAGCCGATCACAAAGCGGGTCATCGGGGCGCTGCCGCCCTTGGAGCCGAATTCCTTCTTGCACAGCGCCATGATAAAGCTACCGAGGACGAGGCCGATGATCTCCGGACGGATGTACTGGACGGCGCCGGCACGGTGCAGGCCGAGGCCGCCTGCGGTGTCACGCAAGAAGCAGGCAATGCAGAAGCCCATGTTCTGCGGGTTGCCGAAGAACACCAGCAGCGCGGAAATCACGCCGATGATGCAGCCGGCAACGATGATCCATAGCTTTTCTTTTTTCAGGGACATTGTAACACTCCTTTTTTCTCTCGGACAGGCAACGCTGCGCCGCTCCGCTTTTCTACTTAAAGTATAAGAAAGAAGTGGCCGAAAGTCCAATTGCAATTATTTATAATTTCGAATAATTTATTTGAAAATTTAATAGCAGTGTGGTATAATCGGGAGAAATGGAGGAAATTGCGAATGGGAATTTATCTGGATAACGCCAGCACGACCTTCCCCAAGCCTCGCGCGGTCGCCGAGGCGATGAGCGAGTACCTTTTGAACGAGGGCTGCAACATCAATCGCGGCTGCTACGCCGGAGCCTACAGCGTCGAGGAGCGCGTCTATGAAACGCGCCAGCTCCTGTGCGACCTGTTCCACGGGCCGGACGCGCGGAACGTCGCGTTTACGAAAAACGTCACCGAGGCGCTGAATGTGCTGCTCAAGGGCTTCCTGCGGCCGGGCGACCATGTGCTCGTTTCCGCGATGGAGCATAATGCGGTCATGCGCCCACTGTCGCAGCTGGAAAAGCAGGGCGTTCGCTTCTCCCGCATCCCTTGCCATGCCGACGGAACGCTGATCGTCGAGGCAATGGAGGGGCTGCTCGAGGAAAACACCCGCCTCGTCATGATGACCCATGCCAGCAACGTCTGCGGGACGATTCTGCCGCTGCGGGAGGTCGGCGATTTTTGCCGGAGGCACGGGCTGCGCTTTTTCGTCGATTCGGCGCAGACGGCGGGCATCCTGCCGATCGACATGGCGGCCCTGCACATCGACGCATTGGCCTTCACCGGCCACAAGGGCCTGCTCGGCCCGCAGGGCACCGGCGGCTTTGTCCTCTCGCCGGAGCTGGTCGGGGAATTGGAGCCACTGCTCTCCGGCGGCACGGGCAGCATCAGCCATACGGAAGAGGTTCCGGCCTTCATGCCCGACCGCTTCGAGGCCGGAACGCCGAATCTGCCCGGAATTCTGGGCCTGCGCGCGAGCCTGCTGTGGCTGAAGGAAACCGGTACCGAGAAAATTTTTGCCCATGAGCAGCGGCTCACGGGGCAGTTTTTGCAGGGGCTTGCGGCCCTTTCGAACGTGCAGCTATTCGGCAGGAGTGATTTACAAGACCGGACGGGCGTGGTTTCACTCTGGCTGGACGGCGTCGATCCGGCGCAGCTTGCCTACGCGCTTGATGCGAAGTACGGCATCATGACGCGCGTCGGCCTGCACTGTGCGCCGAACGCCCACCGGACGCTCGGCTCCTTCCCGACGGGCACGGTGCGCTTCTCCTTCGGCTGGTTCAACACGGAGGACGACGTGGCGCAGGCGCTGAACGCACTGCGGGAGTTGGGGAGGACGGAAAAATGGAACTGAAGCAGCTCCAATCCTTCTGCGCCGTCGTCGAGTACCGCAGCTTTACCAAGGCGGCTGAAAAGCTCTATATCTCCCAGCCGACCATCAGCACGCACATCCGCCAATTGGAGGAGGAGCTGCAAACGCTCCTGCTCATCCGCACGACGAAAAGCCTGAACATCACGCCGCGCGGCATGGAGCTTTACGAGTGCGCCGGACACATGCTGAGCCTACAAGAGAATCTGAAACGGCACTGGTCGGAGGAAAATCGCCACGTCATCCGCATCGGGGCCTCGACCATTCCGTCAGCTTACGTGCTGCCGGACGTGCTGCCCGCGTTCCGCAGGCGCTGTCCGGATGCAGAGTTCAACATCTACCAGAGCGACAGCCAGCGCGTGATCGACGGCCTGCTGACCGGCAATTACGAGATCGGCCTCGTCGGCTCGCAGACGCAGGAGGAGGGGCTGGAATTCGTTCCCTTCCTGCGCGACACGATGGTGCTCATCACGCCGGTTACCGAGCGGTATCAGAAGTGGCGCGAGGGCTACACCGTCGCCGATATTGTCCGCGAGCCGCTGCTGTTCCGCCAGCAGGGCAGCGGCAGCAAGAAGTGGATCGAGAGCTACATCGAGCAAAGCGGCCTGCAGGAGTCCGAGCTGCGCATCATGGCGCGGCTGAACGATCAGGAAACGATCAAGGGCCTCGTCGCGGGCGGCCTCGGCATTTCCATCATCTCGGCAAAGGCTGCGGCGGATTACGAGCGCGAGGGAAAGCTCCTGACCTTTGCGCTGCCGGGCGCACCATTCGGCCGGTGGCTCTACCTCGTTTATCGCAAGGACGACTTTTTTCGACAGCAGACAAAGCAGTTCATCCGCTTTGTTCAGCAATATTACGCGGAGGAAGAAGCATGAATATCGCAACGTATTATTGTAACGACCCCGCCGCGCCGAAGCCCAACGCCCCGACGCGCATTGGCACGAATGTGCTGCTCCAATTTGGCGGCAAGCTGCTGCTCGAGCGCCGCACGGACTGCGGAAAATGGGGCCTGCTCGGCGGACGGCTGCGAAACGGCGAGCGCTACGCCGCCGGAATCGCCCGCGAGGTGCGGGAGGAAACCGGAATTTCCCTGCCGGAGCACGCCTTCCGTCAGCTCCGCGTCTGCGATGACGCGCGGATCGCGGCCTACCGCGACGGGACAGTGTGGCGGATGGTGATTGTGCTGTTTGCGGTGGAGCTGGATCAAGAACCGGTGCTGCAATGCAGCCATGAGTCGACGGAGCTGCGCTTCTTCGCGCCGGAGGAGCTGGCGCCGGAGGATATCGTCATCACGCACCGCGACCTGATCGCACAGTGGCAGTCGGAGCAGACCCGCGCCTGACGTTCTCAAAAAGACATCTGAAAGGAAAGGATATGATATAAATGGAACCTGTACTTTTTATCAACGCATGCTTCCGCGACGGCTCGCGGACGAGAGAGCTGGCGGAGGTCGTATTGCAGCAGCTCGGCGGCAGCTATACCGAGGTGAAGGTGGACGGCACTCTGCCGCCGCTGGACCATGACCGGCTGCACCGGCGTCTTGCGCTGGCGGGCGCGGCGGACTTTTCCGACCCGATGTTCGATACGGCCAAGCAATTCAAGGCCGCCGAGACGATCGTCATCGCCGCGCCGTACTGGGATCTCTCCTTTCCGGCGGCGCTGAAGGCCTATATTGAAAATATCTGCGTCGTCGGGCTGACCTTTTATTATCTGAACGATGTGCCAAAAACCCTGTGCAGGGCAAAGCGGCTGATTTATGTAACGACGGTCGGCGGCTACAATCCGGTGGATTTCGGCTTTTCCTACGTGGAGGGCGTGGCGAAAACCTTCTTTGAAATCCCCGAGGTACAGCAGTTCCGCGCCGAGGCGCTGGACATCGCCGGAAACGATCCCGGCGCGATCATGGCCAAAGCAAAGCAGCACGTCCTCGACACGCTGCAATAACCAAACGTTTGATTTTGTCATTGCGAGGCCGCTTGCGGCCGTGGCAATCTCGCAGAGCAGTTTTGATTTTCATGTAGTCTTCGGCGAATTCGAAACTGCCTGCACGAGATTGCCACGTGCTTCGCTCCGACCGGCAAGCGGAGTGCCCGCATCCGTAAGGCGGCAAGCCGCCAACGGCTGCGACATCGCAATGACACGAGGGATAGTTTTTTTGACACGCTCGGCTCTCCCTATGGGAGAGCTGTCCACAGCCAAAGGCGCGTCAGATTCTGCATGAGACGGCGCATCGTGCCCTCGCACGATGCGCGTGTGCGCAGCACACGGGATTCTTGATTAAATTTTTTAATCAAGAATCAGTATGAGAGGGCCCCCGCGCCCGCAGGCGCAGGTCGCGGGATAGTATACGCCAAAACCGGAGCGGCATGCCGCTCCGGTTTTTTGCACCTTCCTCCCCCGTGCGGCATAGGCTGAAAAGGGTCGAATCCCCAAGAAGGAGGAGGTTTCATTGGAAATGAGAACGCAGCCGATGGTGCAGCAGGAGCAGACCGAGCTGCCCGCAGGCGTGGGAACGCTGCCCGCGCAGGCGCCGCTGGCCAATCCGTTTGTGCCGTTCCAGCAGAATAACCCGCCGGTGTATCCGGCGAAGGAGGGCGTGGTGCGCGGCACACTGTTTCCGGGGCTGGATCTGCCGTTTATGGGCATGGTCAACGAGGGGACGCTTAGCGAAACGCAACTGCATGAGCTACAGGCGCTCGGCTTCGCCCTCGTAGAGCTGGGCGAATACCTGGATACGCATCCCGACGACGCGGACGCGTTTGCGCTGTTTCAGTCGTATGCGAAGCTCTATGCGCAGGGCAAGGAGGCCTACGAGCAGCGGTTCGGCAGCCTGACGCAGCGCGGCGCGGCAGCGGGCGACTGCTATTGCTGGCTCAAGGGGCCGTGGCCGTGGGAGCTTGCGGCGAATGAGGAGGAATAAGCATGTTTGTGTATGAAAAGAAGCTGCAATACCCCGTAAAAATCCACACCCCCAACCCGCGTCTTGCGTCGCTTATCATTACGCAATAC
>CAKUNB010000108.1 GCA_934668285.1 uncultured Oscillospiraceae bacterium
GTTGACGAGTGTGCCGTCCTCGTGGCCGGCGGCGGGATGCACCACCAGCCCCTTGGGCTTGTTCACGACCAGCACGTCCGCGTCCTCATAGACGACATCAAGCGGAATGTCCTGCGCGACGATCTCCGCTGGCTTGGCCGCCGGGATCGTCAGCGCATAGACCTCGCCTGCGGTCGTTTTCGCGTTTTTTTTGACGGGCTTGCCGTTACAGGTGACCAGCCCCCGCTCCAACAGCCGCTGGACGGCGCTGCGGGTCAGCTCCGGCACGGCCTGCGACAAAAACAGATCGACCCGCTGGCCGGTCTGCTCAGCCTGCAGCGTCATCGTTTTCGCCCTTCTTCGGCTTTTTCTTGCCGTCCGCAACCAGCACGAAAATGACCAGTGCGGCGCAGCCGACGGTGATGAACATATCCGCGACGTTGAAAACCGGAAAATTGACAAAGTCAAAGCAGATCATGTCTGTGACCGAGCCGGTGGCAAGCCGGTCAATCATATTCCCGAGGCCGCCGCCGAGAATCGCCGCAAGGCACCAAAGCTCCGCAGGACGGGTGACGACCTTTTTCCAGACCAGCACGATCAGTACCGCAACAAACAGCACCATGACCAGAACGAACAGCCACAGCTGACCCTCGAACAGCGACCATGCGCCGCCGGTATTCTCCGTGTGCGTCAGGTGGAAGATGCCAAGAATGCTCTTGCCCGGCAGCTTGCCCGCTGCGTCGGCGGCGAGAATGAGCCGCTTGGTCCACTGGTCGAGCGCGACGATGGCCGCCGCGAACAGGACGAGCAGCGTATAAAAAACAGGTTTTCGTTTCATGCCTTAAAGCCCCTTATATCGTTGACTTTGCGCCACGGCGAGCTTGTCGCAGCGGTTGTTTTTCTCATTTTCGGCGTGGCCCTTGACCCAGTGCCAGCGGACGGTGTGCGTTTCCAGCAGCGGCAGGAGCTGCTGCCAGAGATCGACGTTCAGCGCGGGCTTTTTGTCGGCCTTGACCCAGCCTTTGGCCCGCCAGCCGTAGACCCAGCGCTTGTCCACCGCGTCGAAAACGTATTTGGAATCGGTATACAGCTCAACGGCGCACGGCTCCCTGAGCGCGCGCAGCGCCTCGATGACGCCCGTCAGCTCCATGCGGTTATTCGTCGTGTCCGCCGCGCCGCCGGAAAGCTCCTTTTCCATGCCGTTCCACTCTAAAATCGCGCCCCAGCCGCCCGGACCGGGATTGCCGGAGCACGCGCCGTCGGTGTAGATGGTGACAGTTTTCATTCGTCCATTTTCAGAACCGCCATGAACGCCTCGGACGGCACGGAAACCGTTCCGAAGGTGCGCATCCGCTTCTTGCCCTCCTTCTGCTTTTCCAGCAGCTTCTTCTTGCGGGTGATGTCGCCGCCGTAGCACTTGGCCAGCACGTCCTTGCGCAGCGCCTTGATGGTCTCGCGGGCGATGATCTTGCCGCCGATGGCTGCCTGAATGGGAATTTCAAACATCTGGCGCGGGATATTCTCCTTGAGCTTCTCGCAGATCTTCCGCGCGCGGGCGTAGGCGTTGTCGGCAAAGAGGATGAACGACAGCGCGTCGACGATCTCGCCGTTGAGCAGAATATCGAGCTTGACGAGCTTGGACGGGCGGAAGCCGTCCATTTCATAGTCCAGCGAGCCGTAGCCGCGCGTGCGGGACTTGAGCGCGTCGAAGAAATCGTAGATGATCTCGTTGAGCGGCATGAAATAGCGCAGCTCCACGCGGCTTTCGTCCAGATAGGTCATGTCGCGGTATTCGCCGCGCCGCTGCTGGCACAGCTCCATGATGTTGCCGACGTATTCCGGCGGGGTGATGATATTCGCGCGGACAAACGGCTCCTCGCTGGAGGCGATGTCGGCGGGGTCGGGGTAGTTCAGCGGCGTGTAGACCTCCACCGTTTCGCCGTTGGTCTTGGTGACGCGATAGACGACGTTCGGCGCGGTGGTGATGAGGTCGAGATTGTACTCGCGCTCGAGCCGCTCCATGATGATCTCCATGTGCAGCAGGCCCAAGAAGCCGCAGCGGAAGCCGAAGCCGAGGGCAATGGAATTTTCCTGCGTGTAGCTCATGGACGCGTCGTTGAGCTTGAGCTTTTCCAGCGCGTCGCGCAGGTCGCCGTATTTGCTGCCGTCGGCGGGGTAAACGCCGGAGTAGACCATCGGCTGGACGGCCTTATAGCCGGGCAGCGGCTCGGCGCAGGGGCGCGCCGCCTCGGTGACGGTGTCGCCCACGCGCGTGTCGGCGACGGTCTTGATCGAGGCGGTCAGGTAGCCGACCTCGCCCGCGCCGAGCGCATCCGTTGGAGTCATGCCGAGCGGCGAGAGCGTGCCGACCTCGACGACCTTGTATTCCGCGCCGGTGGCCATCATGCGCACGTCCATGCCGGCGCGCAGCACGCCGTTTTTCACGCGGAGATAGACGATAACGCCGCGATAGGAGTCATATTGGCTGTCAAAAATGAGTGCCTGTAACGGAGCCTCGCGGTCGCCGGTGGGGGCAGGAACGCCATGGACGATTGCCTCGAGCACGGCGTGGATGTTGATGCCGTTTTTGGCCGAGATTTCGGGCGCGTCAAGGGCGGGGATGCCGATGACGTCCTCAATCTCGTGCTTGACCTCCTCCGGACGGGCGGCGGGCAGGTCGATCTTGTTGATGACCGGCACAACCTCCAGCCCCGCGTCAACGGCGAGGTAGGTATTGGCCAGCGTCTGCGCCTCGATGCCCTGCGATGCGTCAACGACCAGTACCGCGCCCTCGCACGCCGCCAGCGAGCGGGAGACCTCATAGTTAAAGTCCACGTGGCCCGGCGTGTCGATCAGGTTGAGGGTGTAGGTTTCGCCGTCGTCGGCGGTGTAGTTGAGCTTGACGGCGCGCGCCTTGATGGTGATGCCGCGCTCGCGTTCGAGCTCCATCGAGTCAAGGATCTGGTCGGCCATCTCGCGCTTGTCGATGGTGTTGCACTCCTCCAGCAGCCGGTCAGCCAGCGTGGATTTTCCGTGGTCAATGTGCGCAACAATGGAAAAGTTGCGGATTTTGGATAATTCAGTCATGGCAGAGTTCCTACTATATAAAAGAATTTACAAGGGTCGAAAGCCGTTCGCAGGGCGGGCAGTGTCGATTCTCTAACTGACGGCACGGTTCATGGCGTTGGTTTATTTAATGAATTTATCAATTGCGTCGCAGAGGTCTAAAATCGCGCTGTCGTCGCCTTCCTCGACGGCGTCGACGATGCAGTGCTGGATGTGATCCTGTAAAATGACCTTGCCGGTGTTGTCCAGCGCACCGCGGACGGCGGCGAGCTGCACGAGAACCTCGGAGCAATCGTAATCCTCCTCGACCATGCGGCGCACCTTTTCCAGATGCCCGATGGCGCGGGAGAGACGGTTGACAACGACGCGCTTATTCTCGTGGACGTGGGGATGATGATGGGAATGCGGCTGGACGGCCACGCCGTCCTCCTTCGGCAGATGCATAATCGGCTCCTCCGGATCAATAATTATAATCAGTATAACATAAAAAATCCGGATTGAAAAGAGAAAAATCAGCGGCGTCGCCCATCCGCGAAAACTGTCACAAATTATTCACAAAAATTTGCGCTCTGGCTATTGACAAACCGAAAAAACGGTTGTATAGTGGGCTTAGCACTCAGGGATATAGAGTGCTAATCCTCAAAAGCGGCGAGTGCCAGAAAGGGAGGGGCGGCCATGGAGCTTTCCGAACGGAAACAGAAAATTCTCAAGGCGATCGTGGATTTGTACATCCGCACGGCTGAGCCGGTCGGCTCAAAGACCATCGCCCAGCTTCCGGATATGGATTTCTCGTCTGCCACCATCCGCAATGAAATGGCGGAGCTGACGAACCTCGGCTTTCTGGAGCAGCCGCATACGTCCGCCGGCCGCATTCCCAGCCCCACCGGCTACCGGTTTTACATCGACCGGTTGATGCAGGATTACAGCCTCTCGGTGGACGAAACGAAGTCCATCAATCAGGCAATGGAGCTGCGGATGCAGGAGTTTGACCGCGCGATGAGTCAGGTCGGCAAGCTGGTTTCCAAGCTGACGAACCTGCCCGCTTACGCCCTTACGACGCACACCGACACCGTTCGCGTCAAGCGCTTCGAGGTACTGCCCGCCGACCGCGGGAGCTTCATCCTCGTGGTCATGACGACGGACGAGACGGTAAAGAACAAGCTCATCAAGCTGCCGCTCAGCGTGACGGAGCAGGATCTCAAGCTCCTGTCCGCCGTGCTCAATGCCAGCCTGACAGAGCTGCCGCTCGAGGGCTTCACGCCGGAGCTTCTCGACCGCGTGACGCGCAGTGCGGGCGCTGCCTCGGGACTGGTGCCCGTGGTGGTGGACTTCACAACGCATGTGCTGGAGAGCAGCCGCCAGTCGGAGGTCTATGTGACCGGCCAGAACCGCCTGCTCGGCCAGCCGGAGTATCAGGATCTCGCCAAGGCGCAGGAAATTCTCGGCGCGCTGGATGAGGAAACGATCTCCAATCTGCCCGCCAAGCTCGACAGCAGCAGCCCGGTGCAGATCCTCGTCGGGCCGGAAAACGTTGCGCAGGAGCTGAAGGACACCTCCGTTGTCATGACGCGCTTCGACATCGGCGACGGGATGCAGGGCATGATCGGCGTTGTCGGCCCGCAGCGGATGGATTACGCACAGATCACCGCGAGATTGAGCTATTTTGCCGAGGGGCTGGGCCGGATGTTCGGAAAGCCCGAGCTGCCCGAAGGCAAAAAGGAGGAATAAGCATTGTCCGATAAAGAAAACAAGACTGCCGAACCGGCAGAGGAAACAGAAGAAACACCCGTCGAGGCGGCGCAGGCCGCCAAGAGCGAGAAGAAGGAAAAGAAGAACAAAAAGGCTTCCGAGGCCGAGCAGCTCAAGGAGCAGCTTACCAAGGAGCATGACCAATATCTGCGGCTGGCTGCGGAGTACGACAATTTCCGCAAGCGCTCGCAGCGCGAGAAGGACGGCATTTATCAGGACGCCAAGGCGGACACCGCCAAGAGGTTCCTGCCCGTTTACGACAATCTGGAGCGGGCGCTGAAGAACGAAACGGCGGATGAGGCCTATAAAAAGGGCGTCGAAATGACGATGAACGAGCTGGTCAAGATTCTGGCCGCTCTGGGCATTGAGGCCTTCGGCGCTGCCGGAGAGCCGTTTGACCCTGCGCGGCACAACGCCGTGATGCACATCGAGGACGAGGCGCAGGGCGAAAATGTGATCGCCGAGGTCTTCCAGACCGGCTTCGCGATGGGCGACAAGGTCATCCGCTTCGCAATGGTCAAGGTTGCGAATTGAAAGAGTCAGCTTCGCTGACAGCTCCCCTTTCGGGGGAGCCGGATATCAATTAAATTTGTAAATTACACTTTCAGGAGGTTATTATATTATGGGAAAGATTATTGGCATTGATTTGGGTACTACCAATTCCTGCGTAGCAGTTATGGAAGGCGGCGAGCCTGTCGTTATCGCAAACGCCGAGGGCAACCGCACCACGCCGTCCGTCGTCGCGTTCTCCAAGACCGGCGAGCGTATGGTCGGTCAGGTCGCAAAGCGTCAGGCCGTGACGAATGCCGACCGCACCGTTTCGTCTATCAAGCGTCACATGGGCACGGATTATAAAGTGACTATCGACGACAAGAAGTATACCCCGCAGGAGATCTCCGCAATGATCCTGCGTAAGCTGAAGGCGGACGCCGAGGCCTTCCTCGGCCAGACCGTGACCGAAGCGGTCATCACCGTCCCGGCTTACTTCAACGATGCCCAGCGTCAGGCGACCAAGGATGCCGGCAAGATCGCGGGCCTCGATGTCAAGCGTATCATCAACGAGCCGACGGCTGCCGCGCTGGCCTACGGCATCGATAAGGAAGCCGAGCAGAAGATCATGGTCTACGACCTCGGCGGCGGCACGTTCGACGTGTCCATCCTCGACA
>CAKUNB010000109.1 GCA_934668285.1 uncultured Oscillospiraceae bacterium
CCGTCAGCGCGTCGGCGTAGGCCTGCCCGATGGGGCGGACGCCGCCCTCGCCCTGCACGCATTCAAAGAGAATCGCGGCGGTTTTGTGCTCCGTGACCAGCCGCTCCAGCCCGTCGACATCACCGGCCTCGGCGTAGAGGAAGCCTTCCGGCAGGGGCTGATAGTCCTTGTGATAGCCGTCCTGCCCGGTGGCCGCCAGCGTCGCCAGCGTCCGGCCGTGGAAGCTGTTTTTCAGCGTGATGATGTTGTAATATTCCGGCCCCTTGGCCTGCGCGGCCCACTTGCGGGCGACCTTGATGGCACATTCGTTCGCCTCTGCGCCGGAATTGGCGAAAAAGACCCGCGAAAATCCCGTGCGCTGGCAGAGAATTTCTGCCAACCGGACGACCGGCTCTGCGTAAAACAGATTGGAGCAATGCGCAAAGTGGTCGAGCTGGGCCGTGACCGCCGCCTTCCACGCAGGGTCGTTCAGACCGAAAATGTTCACGGCGATGCCGCTGCCGAGGTCGATATATTCCCGCCCGTCGCCGCCGAGAACGGTCGAGCCGTGCCCACCGGCAATTTCCAGCGGGAAGCGGCGGTAGGTATGTGCAAGATAGCGCGTGTCGCGCTCGAAAATATCCATAGAAACCTTCCTTTCCACGCCTATTATACAGCAAGCGCCGCACCGGGGTCAAGCCCCAATGCGGCGCGGTGGGAAAAGTGTGGAATTACTTGTCCGTCTCGATGACGAAGTTTTCGTAGAAGCGGACGATGAAGGCGGACATTTCCGCACGGGTCATGCTGTTGGTCGGGCGGATGGTCTGATCCTCATAGCCGTTGAGGACGTTATTCTCCGCCGCCCAGTTCATTGCGGCCTTGGCGTAGTCGGCGACGGCGGCGTAGTCATTGAACTGGGAGAGCTTGTCGGTCTTCGTTTTCGGCTCGCCGAGGTAGCGGTACAGGAGGGTGACGAATTCCTGCCGCGTGATGCTGTTCTGCGGGCGGAAGGTGCCGTCCTCATAGCCGCGGACGACATCGTTCTTGCTGGCCCACATCACGGCCGGATAGAACCAGTCGTAGGTGAAAACATCGGGGAACAGCGGCTCGTAGGGATAGCGCGGTGCGCCGGAGATGGCAAAGAGAACCTTCGTGGCCTGCGCGCGGGTGGTCGTCTCGCTCGGGGCGAAGATGCCGTAATCCATGCCGTTGAGAATGCCGTACTCCGTTGCGCGCATGACGTCGTTATAGAACCAGTCGGCCGAGGTAACATCGACATAGCCCAGCAGCTCCGGCTCGCCCTCGCTGCTCCACTTGGCGAACTGCGCGGAGAGCCATGTATTGCGGGTCTGAATGTAGTCGTGCAGCGCGGCGACGCTGTTTTCCCAAGCGGTGACCGAGCCGCCCCAGAGCAGATAGTTGGCCGCTGCGGCATTTTTCAGCTCGGTCATGTAGCCGACGAGGCTCTGCATGGCGGTCGCATCCTCGGGGGTCTGATCGGCCAGCAGGACGCCGCTGAGCAGGGGAGCGACAGTTTCCTGATAGATATCATGCACGGCCTGACGGAACGAGGGGATCTGATACAGCGCCGCGCCGAGGCTGCTGCGGATGGTGAAGTACTCCTCGGGCTTGGCGCAGTTGGGCGCAAACTCGCCCCAGCCGATGCCGAAGCTCAGGTCATAGTCCCAGACCGGCCCCATCTTGCACACGGCGGTGTCCGCGTCCTTATATAAGTAAGCGGAGGTGCGGTAGCCGTCGGGATTCTTGGTCAGCTCGTTGACAATGTAGCACTGCGCAAGGCTGTTGACGTCGGCATAGTCGGCGATGGTCTTGCCGTTGGTGGGATGCTTGCCGCCGTTATAGACGGTGTCCTCGTAGTCCTGATACCAGGAGGCGATGTAGTCCATCGCGGCCTTGCTGCAGAACTCCGGACTCTTGACGACGACGTTCTGACTTCTGGCGGTGGTGAAATAGCAGACCTCCTGCTGTGCGCGCATGCCGCTTTCCATCTCCAGCAGGAAGCCGCCGGTGATGTTCTCGGGGTCCTTTACGCCTTCGCAATAGTGGTAGGTCGCGCCGTTTGCGGTCGCGGCGGTTTTAACCTCCAGCTTTTCCAGATCAACGTCCAGATTTGCATTTTCAATCGCGCCCTCGAGATCGGTAATATCGACGCGGCCGCTCTTGATCTCGACCTTTTCACACAGCAGGTATGCACCGCGGTACTCACCGTCGTAGTAGAGGTTGACGGGGCGGCATTCAATGCCGGGATCAATCTGCATGGCGACGGACAGATCGTAGACGATGTTGTTGCGCAGCAGGGAGGTGTCGGCGGCGTTGGTCAGAAGTACCCACGTCTTGGCGGCGTTGGCCTTCTCGCCGGTCTGCAGCAGATCAGTCTTGTCCTTGAGCTTGATCTGGTAGGGCTTCTTCACGCCCAGCCACGTGGAATTGCCGCGGCCCTTGATCTGCGTGAGCTTGGCGTCATAGACCACAGTGCCCTCGGCGTCGGTCATGAGCATCGTGCCGGTGGCCTTGTTGCTCTTGGTGGGGCTGGATTCGACCCACTCACGGCCGTGGTCGACGGGATCGTCGCTGACGAGGTACATCGAGGCGACGCCGCCGGTCGGCACGAGCGTGAGCGCCAGCTCGGCAGTCTGCTCGCCGGAGACAGCGGTCAGGGTCAGGGCGTAGGTGCTGCCCTCGCCGCACAGGGCGACCAGATCGACCGGCTTGCCGGAGACAAGCTCGGCAGAGGAGACAGCGCCCTTTGCCGTGACGGCGGCATCGGCAATGTTCGTCTCAAAATAGACGACGGCCTCCGTCGCCTTCATGGGGGCGGGCAGGAAGAGATACTGCGCCTCGCTGATGGTCTGCGGCGGAATGCGGACCGCTTCGTGCGCCTCGTCGGCGCGGACGTAAACGGTCGTGAACTTCAGAGGCTCGTTGACGGCGCCGACCGTGGCTGCCATGCTCAGCACCACGGCGAGAACCAGCAAGCACGAGACCAGTGGCTTCCAAAACTGCTTCATCGTTGTTGTCCTCTCAGTGAATGATTTTATAAACGTAGAAACGTCCAGGGCTAAGTATAACAGAAATTGACGGAAAATGCAAGGCTTCACGCACATTTTACACGGACTTGACAAGAAGCCGACACTATGCGATAATATATCCTGTAGCGGTGCGGGGTGATGCCGCGTTCGGTCGATCTGCGTCGATTTTCGTGTTGACAAGGATGTTCTATTATGATAGAATAACGAAAGCGGAACCCCAAAGGCCGACAAGCGCTTTCAAAGAAAAACAGGAGGTTTTACAATGAAACGAGCACTTGGAAAGAGACTCCTTTGCTTGCTGCTGACGCTGGCGATGCTTGCTGCGTTCGTCCCTGCTGCTTTTGCGGCGCGCGACGACGAGACGCGCAAGGTCACTGCGCCAACGGGCAAGTTCCTGGTTTCTCAGACCGACTATCAGATCACCAACGGCGTTACCGAGTCACAGATCTTACTCAACGATGCCACCGGCAACAATCAGGTCGCAGCCTTTATGACCACGGTGTCTCCGAACGCGAAGGTCACCTTCAAGGCATCCTATAAGGGCTACTACACTGCGGGCAGCACGCCTGCCTCCCGTGCCGAAAAGGCAACGAACCTGACGTGGGATATGCAGAAGACCACCGATCAGGCTAAGGCCTATGAAGAAGCCACCGGCCAGAAGGTCATCTTTGCCACCAACGGCGACTACTATAATATGCAGACGCTCCAGCCGCTCGGCTACCTGATCATGGAGGGCAATGTTGTTCAGGTCAACAATGGCGGCTCGCGCGAGCCGTATTTCGCGGTGCTGAAGAACGGCCAGTTTGCCATCCGCGACTTCGGCGCTGATACAAATGACGTCCTCGAGGCAATTTCCGGCCCGTTCTTCCTCGTGCGCAACGGCCAAAACGTGATGGACAAGAACAATACTGACCTTTCGCCCCGCAACTCCATCGGTCTGAAGGCCGACGGCTCCGTCGTGACGATGGTCGTCGACGGCAGACAGTCTCCCTACTCCAACGGCATGACGCTGTATGAGCTGGCGGAGATGTACGTGAGCGAGGGCTGCGTCGATGCGATTTACCTCGACGGCGGCGGATCTGCGACCTATGCCTCCGTCCGCGAGGGCACGACGGACCTCGTCGTCCGCAACAGACCGTCCGACGGTCCGGAGCGCACGGTCGCCTCGGCGCTGCTGATGGTTTCCACCGAGCTTTCCGACGGTAACTTCGACCACGCCTCGGTCTACCCGAAGAACGAGGTCTACACTCCCGGCTCCTCCGTCCAGTTTGAGGCGCTTGGCGTTGACAAGGCCGGCGGCGCGGCAGAGGTTCCGGCAGATGTGAGCTGGGTCGTTATGCCCAACAACGCCGGTACGATCAACGCTGCCGGCCTGTTCCAGGCAGCGGCGGGCTACACCGGCGAGGTGACGGTCACCCTGCAGAAGGGCACGACTGTCTACGGCGAGACGAAGATTACCGTCGCCGACATTGACGAGCTTTACTTTATGAGCGAGTCCATCTCCCTCGACTTCAACGCCGACTCCGGTCTGGGTCTCACGGCAAAGCAGGCCAAGCGGAACATCAACTGCAAGGTCGGCGACTTTACCTGGACGCTGAAATCCACGACCGAAAATGTCACCGACGAGCAGTTCGGCACGATGAACGGCAACACCTTCCACAGCGGCAGCTTTGAGGGCAGCGTGAACGGTACCGTCACCGTGGCCTATACCAAGCAGGACGGTACCCGGCTGACTGCCTCCATCAAGGTTGAGATCGGCAAGATGCCGATCGTTGTGCAGGACTTCGAGCCGAACGAAAACGGCCCGCTGACCGGTGCGCACTTCCACTGGGGAAAAAAGAGCTATGTAGATGCAGGCGTGATTTCGGGCTATACCGGCAGTGTCCCTGAAATGGAAGTCATTACCAGTGGCACCTACAGCGTCAACGGCCCGACCAAAAGCCTTCTGACGGCGCCCTATGTCTTTACCGGCAACTACGACTCCACTGTTCCCGCAGCACCGATCTTCCACGAAAACGGCTATACCTACTACCTCTGGCCGAATAACTCGATTACAGCTTACGGTGTCGGCGCGGTCAAGACGACCTCCCGCGAGGAAGGCGCACAGGTTCGCTCCGGCGACTATGCCCTCGAGCTGAACTACGACTATTCTTCCTTCGACAACAGCTCCAACTCGAACTTCTACATCCGCTACTGCGGCGACGAAATCAACATTGAGGGCTATCCGACGCAGCTCGGCGTCTGGGTCTACGCGCCCGAGGGAACGCCGCGCTACAATGTCTGGGGCGACGTTGCCGTCTGGAATCCTGCAAAGGACGACTACAGCACGGTAAACTGCAAGCTGGTTCATAAGACGGGCAAGGTAGACGAAAACGGCAAAGAGGAAGAAATCAACTCAATCGACTGGGTCGGCTGGATGTATTGCTATGCGGATCTGTCTGACATTCAGGACAAGATCAGCGCGGAGCATCCGCTGAAGATCCGTCAGGGCGAAGGCCTGTTCTGGCTGAGCTACACCCCGGCTAACGGCGAGGGCCGCTACAACGGCACGCTGTACTTCGACGACTATCGCTTTGTCTACGGTACAAACCTCGACGACCTCATCAATCCCGTCGTTGATTCCATCGCGATCAACGGCACAGAGCTGGCAGAGGACGGCTCGACCGTTCTTACTGCTGCCGACGTTGAGATCGTTGCGCAGTTCCATGACCCCGAGAGCCAGAACCGCAAGGGTGTTGATGCTTCCGCGACGGTGTTCTTTATCGATGGCGTGAGCATCCCCGTTGACGGCGACGATACCAAGGCGACCACCCGTACCACCCTCGGCGACGGCCACCACACCGTCAAGGTTCAGATCACCGACAACGGCGGCAACATGGTCGAGCTGACCCGCGACTTCACCGTCAAGACCGAGACGGCCTCCGCTGCGCA
>CAKUNB010000110.1 GCA_934668285.1 uncultured Oscillospiraceae bacterium
ACATGGAGGTTACCGATGGAAAACCGGAATCAGAATCAGAATCGTCAGCAGAATCAGAACCAGAACCAGAATCAGCAGCAAAACAACCAGCAGCAGAACCAGAACCGCAAATAAAAAAAGCGGGTGCCGCGCGGCACCCGCTTTTTTGTGTTATTCCATCACCGTTCCGTCCGGATGGAACAGGGGAAGCTTTTCCAGATAAATGATGTCGTCGCGCTGCTGCGCGTCGCCCTCGGCGAGGATAGCCATACGGCCCGCGATGATGCCGCCCGCTTCCTCGACCAGCTTCTCGACCGCCGCCAGCGATTCGCCGGTGGAGATCACGTCGTCCACGACGAGGATCTTCTTGCCGCGCATCAGGTCAGCGTCCGCCTTATCCAGGTAGAGGTGCTGCTCCTTGGCGGTAGTAATGGAGTTGACCGTCACGTCAAACACGCCGGTCATATAGAGCTTCGGCGCCTTGCGCGCGATAAAGTAGCGGTTCTGGCCGCTCTGACGCGCCATCTCGTGAATCAGCGGAATGCCCTTGGCCTCGGCGGTGATGAGGTAGTCATACTCCGGCGCCTTCTTCAGCAGCGCCTCGGCCGTCTTGACCGTCAGCTCCACATCGCCGAAGATAACGAACGCACCGATATACAGCTCGTCCGAAACGCGGCAGATCGGCAAGTCGCGCTCCACACCGGCAATCTTCATTGTGTAAACCATAGCGAGTTCTCCTTTTCGTTTGTCTTTTACCCCGCTATTATAATCGGATTGTCAAACAATCTCAAGTCCTTTTTGCATAAAAAATCGTCCCTGCGGCATGATATTTTTGAGGTGATCCTATGACCAATGACATTCCGATGCTCCACTCGATTCATAAGGCGACGCAGATGGGCAGCTTCGGCATTAAGACCGTGCTCGGCGAGACCACCGACCGGCAATTCCGCGCGGCGCTGCGCCAGCAGCTTGCCGAATACGAGGAGCTGTCCGGCGAGGCGGCGCAGCTTCTGCACGACCACGGCATCAAGCCGAAAAACGTGCCGTCCATTGCCAAGGCAGGCGCGGCCATGTCCTCGATGATGAAGGTGCGCTCCAGCGCTGACCCGACGTCAAAAATTGCCGAGCTGATGCTGCAGGGCAACACGCGCGGCATGATCAAGAGCATGCACAACATCCGCACGATGGGCGTGCTCGACCCGAAGGTGTCCTCCCTGTCCAACCGCCTGCTGCAAACCGAGCAGGCCAATATCGATCAGATGAAGCAGTATCTATAGAGCGCTGCCGCCCGAGGGCTTCGGGCGGCACCTTTTTTGTCCGCGGCGCATACACTATGGGAAAGGAGGTGCTCCATGCCCGAAAATGGTTATCTTACGCTGCGCGTGTATCAGTCCAGCGCCCAGCTCCCGCTCCGCGGCGCTGCCATCACCGTAACGCAGCCCGCCGCCAGCGGCTCACATCTTATCGCCACCCGCCTGACCGACCAGAGCGGCAAGGCTGGTCCGATTGCAATTGAAACCCCGAACCGCTCAAAAAGCGAAGCGCCCGGCTTTGCGCGGCCCTTTACCGTCGTCGATGTCACGGCGGAGTATCCTGGCTATGAGCGGATTCTGGTGGAAAATGTTCAGATTTTTTCCGGCATCGAGACGCAGCAGAATCTGGAAATGATTCCGCTCAGCGCCCGACCGGACGCCTTTAACATGACGGAGATCTTCGACATCTCCGCACAGCAGCTCTAGGAGGCCGCCATGCCGACCGTTCTGCCGTACATCCCCGAGAACATCACGGTGCATCTCGGCGCGCCGGGCGCCGCCGCCGCGAATGTCACCGTTCCCTTTGTGGACTACATCAAAAACGTCGCCTCCAGCGAGGTCTATCCCACATGGAACGACAGTGCGCTGACGGCGAACATTCTCGCCATCATTTCCTTCGCGCTCAACCGCGTCTATACAGAATTTTACCGCAGTCAGGGCTATAATTTTGACATCACGTCCTCGACGGCCATCGACCAGAAATTTATCAACGGTCGAAATTATTTCGGCAGCATTTCGCGCATTGTAGACAATATTTTCAGCAACTACCTGCGGCGGCAGGGCTTTATTGAGCCGCTGGCGGCGAAATTCTGCAACGGCACGACCGTCACCTGCGATGGGCTGAGCCAGTGGGGATCGCAGTATTTGGCGCAGCAGGGGCTGAATTCCGTGCAAATTCTTCGCCGCTACTATGGAAACAATATCGAGATCGTGACCAACGCCCCGGTGCGCGGCTATGCCCCCTCCTATCCCGGCAGCCCGTTACAGAACGGCGCACGGGGGCCGAGCGTCGTGCAGATGCAGGTGATGCTCAACCGCATCGGGCAGAATTATCCCGCCATCCCGCGCGTCAGCCCCACCGACGGCATTTTCGGCCAG
Organism: uncultured Oscillospiraceae bacterium; assembly: GCA_934668285.1. Classification (GTDB taxonomy): domain Bacteria; phylum Bacillota; class Clostridia; order Oscillospirales; family Oscillospiraceae; genus JAZOXB01. The sequence continues at coordinate 2,391 of CAKUNB010000110.1, forward strand.
CAAACGGAAAATGCAGTCCGTGCATTCCAGCGCATTTTTAATCTGACGGAGGACGGCATCGTCGGAAAGTCCACGTGGTATCAGATGGTACGGCTCTATGTCGGTGTAACGCGGCTGGCCGAGCTGGAATCCGAGGGCCAACGCTTCGCGGGCATCAGCTGGCAGTCGCCCGGCAGTTTGCAATCCGGCAGCAGCGGTCAGTCCGTCCGACAGCTACAATATATGCTCAACGTCGTTTCGGAATTTGTCAGCAGCGTCCCAACCGTCGCGGAGGACGGTATCTTCGGCCCCGCCACGCAGAACGCCGTTCGTGCCTTCCAGCAATTCGCCGGACTGACCGTGGACGGTATTGTCGGACCAGCTACCTGGAACGCGCTGCATAACCGCGTTGTTGGCATCGGTGTCGATCTCAACAGCGTCGGCGGCCAGTACCCCGGTACGCCCCTACGGCTGGGCGACTCGGATTTTTAAGGAGGCTTTTCATGGCACAGTCACTCGGCACGCCGATTTTAGATTTGCAGCAGATGCTGCGGGTCATTTATCCGGAGAGCGCCCTGAATCTCGACGGCGTTTACGGCAAGGAAACGGAGGCGGAGGTACGGCAGTTTCAGAACGAGCACGGCCTGCCTGCCACCGGTGTCGTCGATCTGGCGACATGGGATGCCATCCGCGCCGCGTACTTGTATGAGCTGGTGCATCTTGAGGAGGCCGAGCCCCTGCGGATCGTTTTGCAGCCGCATCAGGTCCTCACCGCCGGAACGGACAATGTCCATATGCTGCTGGTGCAGGCGCTGCTCAAGAGCCTCGGCCGGTATTATCTGAATATGCCCGGGCTGCGCGTCACCGGCCTTCACGACCCGCAGTCCGTGCAGGCCATCCGCTGGTTCCAGACACAGGCCGGTCTTCCGGTCAGCGGCGACGTGGATAAACACACCTGGCAGCGCCTTGCCAAGCAGTACCGCCTCACCGTCGGCGACGGCACCGGCCAATTCCCCGTCCGCCAGACAAAATAACGCGCTTTATTTCGGCAGCTTATGCCAGAATCTGTTAAAAAGCTTGAAGAGCTTTTTATAGCGCCAACGGCGCGCCGGCTACTGCATGAGATGGCGCAGAACACGAGATTCTTGATGAAATTTTTCCATCACGAGTCAGTATAAAATCAATGATGCACGCCCTTGCGGGACGGTATTCGTCCGGCAAGGGCGTGCATCATTATTCTAAATCACATAGTCGTATCCGTCCGGATCACTGTGCATCAGGTCGGCCAGCGTTACGCTGTCGAGATAGTCGTTGATGACCTTGCCCAGCCCGCGCCAAAGAGAAATCGTCCGGCAGTCGGCGGCGCGGGGACAGGCGTCGGCCTCCGGCTCCATGCAGGCAACGGGCGCGAGCGAGTCCTCCGTCATGCGCAGGATGCTGCCGACGGTGTACTGCTCCGGTGCCTTCGTCAGGCGGTAGCCGCCGCCCTTGCCGCGAAGGCCGGTCAGGAGCTTGGCCTTGACCAGCAGCTTGATGATGCTCTCCAGATATTTTTCCGAAATCCCCTGCCGCTGGGCGATCACCTTCAGCGGGATAAAGCCCTCCGCCGGATGCTCCGCCAGATCGACCATCACGCGCAGCGCGTAGCGGCCCTTCGTTGAAATCAACATCACTGTTTCACCTCGTTTTGAATAAACCTATTATACAACATGGTAAATAGGAAAATCAACCAAAAAATTTTCCGTTTGGTACTTGACAAACGGCGGCGGACGGATTATAATCCACACAAACCTATAAGATAAGTTGGTTTATACCCAATTGAGAATCAGGAGGTCGCTATTATGTCGAACATCTACACATCCGCCGATCAGCTCATCGGCAAGACCCCGCTGCTGGAGCTTGTTCACATCGAGAAGGAGGAGCAGCTCGAGGCAAGGGTTCTCGCCAAGCTGGAATACTTTAACCCCGCCGGAAGCGTCAAGGACCGCATCGCCAAGGCCATGATCGACGACGCGGAGCAGAAGGGCCTGCTGACGTCCGGCTCCGTCATCATCGAGCCGACCTCCGGCAACACCGGCATCGGCCTTGCCAGCGTCGCCGCCGCGCGCGGGTATCGCATCATCATCGTCATGCCGGAGACCATGAGCGTGGAGCGCCGTCAGATCATGAAGGCCTACGGCGCGGAGCTGGTGCTCACCGAGGGCGCGAAGGGCATGAAGGGCGCCATTGCCAAGGCCGACGAGCTGGCAAAGGAGATTCCGAACAGCTTCATCCCCGGCCAGTTTGTCAATCCCGCCAACCCCGCCGTCCACAGAGCAACCACCGGCCCCGAAATCTGGGAGGACACGGACGGCAAGGTCGATATCTTTGTTGCCGGTGTCGGCACAGGCGGCACGATCACGGGCGTCGGCGAATATCTCAAGAGCCGGAATCCCGCCGTGAAGGTCGTGGCCGTGGAGCCTGCGTCCTCTCCCGTGCTGAGCAAGGGCACGGCCGGAGCGCACAAGATTCAAGGCATCGGCGCGGGCTTCGTCCCCGACGTGCTGGACACGGCGGTCTATGACGAGGTCATCCCCGTGGAAAGCGACGATGCCTTCGCCACCGGCAAGCGCATCGGCAAGAAGGAGGGCGTGCTGGTCGGCATTTCCTCCGGCGCGGCGGTCTGGGCCGCCATCGAGCTGGCCAAGCGGCCGGAAAATAAGGGCAAGACCATCGTCGCCCTTCTGCCGGACACCGGCGACCGCTATCTCTCGACCCCGCTGTTCGCTGACTGAGCAGCCGCCACCGCTGAAAAGAAAGAGGTATTTCCTATGAGTAAGTATAAATTTGATACCTTACAGCTGCACGTCGGGCAGGAGCAGCCTGACCCCGCAACGGACGCGCGCGCCGTGCCGATCTATCAGACAACTTCTTATGTTTTCCGCGACTCCGCGCATGCCGCAGCCCGCTTCGGCCTCTCCGATGCCGGCAACATCTACGGCCGCCTGACCAACTCCACGCAGGACGTGCTGGAAAAGCGCATCGCGGCGCTCGAGGGCGGCGTGGCTACGCTGGCGCTGGCCTCCGGCGCGGCGGCGATCACCTATACGATTCAGGCGCTGGCGCAGGCGGGCGACCACATCGTCGCGCAGAAGACGATCTACGGCGGCAGCTATAACCTGCTGGCCCACACGCTGCCCCAGTTCGGCGTGCAGACGACCTTCGTCAACGCGCATGACCTCAGCGAGCTGGAGGCCGCGATTCAGGATAACACCAAGGCCGTCTATCTCGAAACGCTCGGCAATCCCAACAGCGACATTCCCGATATCGACGCAATCTCCGCCATCGCGCACCGCCACGGCCTGCCGCTGGTCATCGACAATACCTTCGGCACGCCTTATTGGATCCGCCCCATCGAGCGTGGAGCTGATATCGTCGTCCACTCCGCGACCAAGTTCATCGGCGGCCACGGCACAACGC
>CAKUNB010000111.1 GCA_934668285.1 uncultured Oscillospiraceae bacterium
GCCGTCTCATGCAGAATCTGACGCGCCTTTGGCGCTATAAAAAGCTTTTCAAGCTTTTTAACAGATTCTAGTATAAGTCCGCGGCGAAATCGAAATGCCTGCGCGGCGGGCATAAACAGGCCCCCTGATGCGGATGCAGCAGGGGGCTTTGGGTTATTGCTTACTGGTAGAGGACCTTATCGCAGAGGTTCTTGATGACCTGAGCGACTTCGGCTCTGGAGGCCATGTCGAGCAGGTCGATGGTGGTGTTGGTTCTGCCGCGCATCAGGCCGACGCCGACAGCCCAGCGCACGTACTCCTCTGCCCACGGACTGATGTCCTTGAGGTCCTGATAGCGCTCCATACAGCCCCACAAAAACTTCCAATTTCCACCTCACCCTGCACTGCACAGGAATTATGTCAACACCAACCCAGTTATGCCCCGCCAACCACCCCCGCACAGCAAAGACTTCCTTGCCTGTCATTGCGAGGAGCGAAGCGACGTGGCAATCCGTAACCCTCGTCCCACCCCCGCGCCCGCAGGCGCCTTGGCTCCCTCTCTGAGGGAGCTGTCAGCCGAAGGCTGACTGAAGGAGTCCCCCGTCCCCGCCGCAGCGGAATTTCAATCCGTGCCGTAAGGCACACCACCATTATTCACTATTCACCATTCACTGTTCACTATTCACTAAATCGGCACTGCCTGCAACGAGCCGATGTGGGCATCGGCCCCTACGCAGCGAACGAGAGTTCCTGCACGCGGCGGGCTGGGGGCAGCCCGCCCTACGAACAATATCGATACCTCTCACCATAAAAACGGGGTTACATTTTCCCAATTTCGAAAAATTTTTATTGACAAACGATAAATTCCATGCTAAACTAACCCCACAAATCACCGCATGGGAGGCATACGAACACAATGAAAAAAGGCTCTGTTTATTGTTCCATGATTTTCGTCATCCTGTTCACCCTCGCGCTGGTGGCGCTGCTGGTGTTCGCGCCGCGCATTATGGCGCTGTACGCCGCGTGGCGGCTGATTTCGGCGGCAGTTTCTGGCGTTGTGCTGGCGGCATTCTACTGCTCTGCCCTGCCCGCCGCGATTTCGCTGGTCTGTCTGTTCCTGCTGCTGCGCAACCTGCTGGCCGAACAGCCCTTCCTGCACCGTAACTGTACCCTCATCGGCGTGGTTTCGTGGTGCTGCGTGGCCGTGGCAGCCGTGACGCTCGTCGCGAGCTTCTGGTACATGCCGCTGCTGCTGGTCACGGCGGCAATGGTGTTCATCTTCCTGATTCTGCGCATCGTGCGCCGCTGCTTTGAGGCCGCGATCGTGCTCAAGGAAGAAAACAACCTGACGATCTGAGGTGGGCATATGGCAATTATTGTGAATCTCGACGTAATGATGGCAAAACGCAAAATTTCATCCGGTGAGCTTGCAGAAAAAATCGGCATCACACCGGCAAACCTGTCCATTCTGAAAACCGGCAAGGCGCGGGCGATTCGCTTTTCGACCTTGGAGAGCATCTGCAAGGTGCTGCGCTGTCAGCCCGCCGACATTTTAGAGTACCGAGAGGAGGCTATCTCATGAACGAAGAAAACCGTCCGGCGGAGCTTACGCCGGAGCAGACCTGCTGCCCGCCGCTGTCGCCTTATCCGCCGAGGCCGCGCTATTTTACAGCGGAGCCGCGCGAGCTTGTGTACGCGGCCTTCCTGCTGCTGGCCGTGCTGGCAGCGGTCGACGGCTTCCTTTGGGCCACGCCGGGCCTGCTCGCCTCGGCGGCCAGCATCGCACTGGCGCTGGTTTCCGGCTGCTATCTGCTGCGAAACGGCAGACATGTCACGGTCTACGGCATTTTCTGTGCGCTGGCCTTCCCTGCCTGCGCTCTGGCCTTCGCCCTCACCGACTGCTCCACGGGAATCAAGCTCCTGCTTCTCCTGCTGATGCTCCTGCTTGCCGCCGTCGTGATGCTCGAGCGCATGGGGCTGCGGCAGTACACCGGCGGCGACTTCCGTTCGATCGCCGACCTCTGCTACATGATCTTCGCCCTCCCCTTCGGCAAGCTCGGGCAAGCGCTGCACACGCTGTTCCACCGCGGCGGCGGGGAGCGGCGGCGCATTGGCAGCGTCCTTCTCGGCGTTCTCATCGCCGTGCCGGTGCTGTTCATCGTTCTTCCGCTGCTGATCTCGTCTGACGCAGTCTTTGCGGCAATGCTCGACCGCTGGATGGCACTCGACCGGCTCAGCGAGCTGGCCGGCGTGCTGATCATCGGCTTTTTCATGTTCCTGCTGCTGTTCGGGCGGCTGGTTTCCCTGCCGCGCGTCGCGCGCAGCGAGCCGCCGGTCAGCCTCGGCGGCGGACTGGATCCGATTGTGGTCGTCTCCTTCCTCGGCGTGATTTCGGCGGTGTACGTCCTCTATCTGTTCTCGCAGTTGGCGTACTTCTTTAACGCCTTCGCGGGTCTGCTTCCGGCGGAATACACCGTCGCGGAGTACGCGCGGCGCGGCTTCTTTGAGATGACGCTCGTGTGTGCCTGTAATCTAGGGCTGATTTTTCTGGCGCGCGTCATCTGCCGGAAAACCGACGACCGGACGCCCCTCGCGGTGCGGCTGCTCAGCCTGTTCCTGTGCGCTTTTTCGCTGATTCTGTCGGTCACGGTGCTCTCCAAATTGCGGCTCTACATTGCCTCCTTCGGTATGACGAAGCTGCGGATCCTCACCTCCGTTTTCACCGTTTTTCTGATGATCGTCTTCGTGGCCGTCGCGCTGCGGCTGTTGATCCGCAAGGTTCCATATATGAAAATCGCCCTTGCGGCCGCCGTTGTGCTGACGCTCGCCTGTACCTACGTCGACACGGATCGCATGATCGCGCATTATAATGTCGATGCCTATCTCAGCGGAAAATTGGACACCATCGACGTCGAAGCGCTGGATTACCTGCACTCCGATGGCATCGCTGAGGACGTGCTGCGCCTCATCGACGTTCCTGACGCCGAGGTCGCGCAGCAAGCAAAGGAGTTGCTCCCCACCCGCGCAAAGGAGCTGTTCGACCTGAAATACACCGCCAACGGCGGCGCGATCTACGCCGTCCACGGCGACTGGCGCTCGTGGAACGCCGTAAAATCCAAAGCCCGCGCGCTCCTGACCGCACGCTTCGACGACTACTACCAGCCCGACGCCGAAACATACTGACCAAGCCACTCCCAACTCTGCGTAAGGCGCGATGCCCACATCGCGCCACCCCGCCGCAGCGGATATTTTAATCCGTGCCGTAAAGACACCACAATTATTCATTATGAATTAAAGTCGATACTGCCTGCACAGGCCGATGTGGGCATCGGCCCCTACGCAGCAAACAGGGCGTCTTTCCGCAAAAAATCCCCTCCGCAATCGGCAAATGCCGATGCGGAGGGGTTATTTTTTATTTGTCTGCCGGTCTTAGGAGCAGGACAGCGACGTCGTTGACGTTGGTGCCGGTCGGGCCGGTGATGAGCAGGCCGTCTGCTGCGGCGAGAGCGTGGTAGGCATCGTTATTTTGCAGGGTCTCGTAGATGGAAATTCCCTTTTCGGCGAGCCTTCGTGCCGTGCTGCCGTCAACAATGCCGCCCGCTGCGTCGGTCGGGCCGTCCGTGCCGTCCGAGCCAAGAGAAAAGAGCAGGGCGTTTGTCAGGCCGTCAAGCTCCGCCGCTGCGGCCAGCGCCAGCTCCTGGTTGCGCCCGCCGAGGCCGCTTCCGGTCAGGCGGACGACCGTTTCGCCGCCCGCGATAAAGGCAAGCGGGCAGGCCGTATCCGCGTGCGTGCGGGCAATCGCGCCGAGAAAGCTCCCCGCCTCCCGTGCCTGACAGCAGAGCGCATCGGTCAGGATACTCGTCCGGTAGCCCAGCGCGGTGCAGGCTCTTTCCGCCGCCGCGCAAAGCTCGCGCACGCTGCCGGTCACCACGGTCTGCACATTGTCCAGCCGCTTCGGCGTTTCCGTTTCCAGCGCATGCCGCGCCGCGTCGGTGAGCGGCAGCGCGTATTTTTCCGCAATCGCCTTGGCCTGTGCGCAGGTCGAGGCATCGGGATAGGCCGGGCCGGAGGCGATCATGTCCAGCGGGTCGCCGATGATGTCCGAGAGCACCACGGAGAACACCCGCGCAGGCGCACACAGCTGTGCAAAGCGTCCGCCCTTCACGGCGGAAAGGTGCTTGCGCACCGTGTTCATCTCCGTAATATCCGCGCCGCTGGCAAGCAGCCGCTTCGTGATTGCAAGCAGCTCGTCCTGTGGGATCAGCGGCAGCTCAAACAGCGCCGAGCCGCCGCCGGAGACCAGAAACAGCACCGTATCGTCCGCCGTCAGGCCGGAAACCAGCTGCACCGCCGCCTGCGCGCCGCGCAGGCTGTTCTCGTCCGGAACGGGATGCCCTGCCTCGAGCACCTCACAGCGCGGGATCGCGCCGTTTCCGTGCCCGTACTTTGTGATCACAAGGCCGGTCGTCAGGCGCTCGCCGAGCACCTCCGCCGCCGTCGCGGCCATCTGCCACGCGGCCTTGCCGATGGCAAGCAGGACGAGCTTGCCGCCGGAAAACCGTTTGCCCTCCAGCGCCCGCCGCACCGCCGCATCCGGCAGACACGCCGCAAGCGCCGCTTGGATGATCACCTCTGCATCACGTCGCATTTGCTGTACCTCCGCTGAAAAATTTCGTGCGGAAAATGCCCCGCCTTCAAACAAAGGAGGGGCATTCCCGCTGTGTTGGGACGAGGAAAATGAAAAACTCACACCGGCGGCACCCGTCGGAGTTTGGGTAGGTTTACTGTCTGGCCGAAATGCCGCCGTCGATCAGGTAGATCTGGCCGGTCAGGAACTGCGAGGCATCGGAGACCAGCAGGAGCAGCAGACCCATCAGGTCGCTGAACTGGCCGATGCGGCCGACCGGAATGCGCGATTCCAGCGCGTTCTTGAATGCCGGATCCTGCAGCTGGGCGCGGTTGATGGCCGTCTCGATAAAGGTCGGCGCCAGCGCGTTGACCGTGATGTGATCGGCAGCCACCTCGCAGGCGACCTGCTTGGTCAGCATGTTGATCGCGCCCTTGGAGGCGCAGTAGGCCGTGTAGCCGTCGTCGGACACGCCGAACACGCTCTTCATGGACGACATGTTGACGATCTTGCCGTACTGCTGCTCGCGCATGACCTTGATGACCTCGCGCATGATGACAAAGCTGGCGCGCAGGTTGATATCCAGCACCGCATCCCACGATGCGTCGTCCATGTCGGCGACCATGTGGCGGATATTCCGTCCGGCGGAGTTGATGAGGATATCGATGCGGCCCATCGTCTGCTTTGCCGCGGCGACCATTGCAACGACCGCCTCGGTGTTCAGAACGTCGCCGTCATAAAAATGGGCGCAGACGCCGTTTTCCTTCGCAATTGCTGCCATATCGTCATTTCCGGCGGTATGGCGGCTGACGATGAAGACATCGCAGCCGTTTTCCATCAGGCAGATCGCCATTTCCCGGCCGAGACCCTTGGTTCCGCCGACAACAAGCGCTTTTCTGCCGCGGATGTCAAAAAGAGAAGAAGCACCGTAGTTCTGCATGGCTGTCACGCTCCCGAGCTCAAAGCTCTTCCCGATAGAGGACGGAGGCATCGTGGCCGCAGATGACATTCAGCGGGCTGGGATTGGGGATGTGCGCCTTGATCTTCTCGGCACTGTCGTAGTAGGCATAGTAGTTGTACACGAGGCTCGAGGGGATGGTGGGCCAGTCTGCCGGCGCCGGGGTGCACTTGTGCGTCACGCCGTCGT
>CAKUNB010000112.1 GCA_934668285.1 uncultured Oscillospiraceae bacterium
AGACTGTCAAGGTCGGCCTGATCTGCATCGGCGACGAGAACGACCTCGGCTACACCTACAACTTCATCCGCGGCAAGGAAGCTGCTACTGAAGCTCTGGCTAAGGAAGGCATCAATGTCGAATGGATGGTCAAGTGGAACATCGGCGAAGATTCCAAGTGCGAAGAAGCCAACATTGAACTCGCCGAGGCCGGCTGCCAGCTCATCATCAACAACTCCTTCGGCCACGAGCAGTTCATGCTCAAGGTCGCTCCCGACTATCCCGAAGTTCAGTTCGTCGGCTGCACCAACCAGGGCTCCTACAACGACGGCCTTGACAACACCCACAACGCATTTGCCAACATCTACGAAGGCCGCTACCTGGCCGGCATCGTTGCAGGCATGAAGCTGCAGGAAATGATCGACAACGGCGACATCACGGAAGATCAGGCTGTCATCGGTTACGTCGGCGCATTCTCCTTCGCGGAAGTTATCTCCGGCTTCACCTCTTACTTCCTGGGTGCTCGCAGCGTTTGCCCGAGCGTGACCATGAAGGTTCAGTTCGTCGGCTCCTGGTCCGACGCTACTGAGGAAGCCAACGCCGCCTCTGCTCTGTGCGATATGGGCTGCGTCCTCATCTCCCAGCACTCTGACAACACCACCCCGGCTACCGTTGCGCAGACCAAGGGTGCGTTCCACACCGGCTACAACAACGATATGACCGAGGTTGCTCCTGAGGCTTCCCTCATCGGTACCCGTATCGACTGGAGCGTCTACTTCACCGAGATCATCCGTGCGGTTGCTAACGGCGAGGAGTTCCCGCAGGATTGGTGCAAGGGCTATGGCGACGGCGCGGTCGTTCTGACCAAGCTCAACGAGGCCATCTGCGCTGAAGGCACTGCGGAGAAGCTGGCTGAGGTCGAGGCAAAGCTCGCTTCCGGCGAACTGCAGGTTTTTGATACCAGCACCTTCACCATCGAGGGCAAGGAACTGACCAACGCCTTCGCTCTGGATACCGACGGCGACTTCACTCCCGACTCCGAAGAGGCTGTCTTTGACGGCGCTTTCCATGAGTCCTACTTCCAGTCCGCTCCGTACTTCGCACTGTCCATCGACGGCATCGAGTGGCTGAACTCCGCTTTCGGCTAAGCACAAACCTTACTTAACAAAGGGCCGCTTCGGCGGCCCTTTTTGTTGTGTTGGTCAATCCCCTGCCGCTTGTGATTGTGCGGCACTACGCGGCAATTGTGTGCAGGCGCTTCGATTTTGGTGCATGCCGTGTCGCAGCCTGCGCCTGCGGGCGCAGGGACTCCATCAGTCACGCCTGCGGCGTGCCAGCTTCCTCAGAGAGGAAGCCGAGGCGCTGCGGCGCGGGGCGGGGACGGGGAATGCGGATTGCCACGGCGCTACGCGCCTCGCAATGACAAAAAAGGAGGATTGCAGCAAACCGGCAGGCGAAATGTCCCTGTTCGCAGCAAGCTGCCAACGGCTGCGCACCTCGCAATGACACGAGGGGTAGTTTTTTGGCACGCCCCAAAGGGCCGCTTCGGCGGCCCTTTTGTTATGCAGGAGCGGCTTTTTTGTCCTGCATTTCCTAAAAATTTTTTAGATTTTGCAAAAATTTTATTTTTTCACCAAATTTGGAACAAATATTTCTGTATTTTTAACCAAACGGTTTTTATTTACAAAGCTTTCTGCTTGTGATAAAATGAGGATAGAGTAATATCCGCAGGTATTCTGCGGCGCAGAAAGGATGACAGCCTTGGATCCCGTTTACGCAATCGAACTGAGACACATCACCAAGCGGTTCGGCAGTGTTGTTGCAAACAGCGACATCAGTCTGGGTTTGAAGCGCGGCGAAATTCTCTCCCTTCTGGGTGAGAACGGCAGCGGCAAAACAACCCTGATGAATATGCTTGCAGGCATCTATCTTCCGGACGAGGGTGAGATCCTTGCCGACGGCAAGCCGATCACCATTCATTCCCCGAAGGATGCCTATGCGCACGGCATCGGCATGATTCACCAGCACTATAAGCTCGTGGACGTGTTCACCGCAGCGGAGAACATCGTTCTCGGCCTGCACGAGGGCCGCCGTCTGGACATGAAGGCAATCAACGCGAAGGTCAAGGAGATCTGTGACCGCTACGGCTTCGATATCGACCCGGCGCAGAAGGTCTACGATATGTCCGTTTCTCAGAAGCAGACCGTCGAGATCGTCAAGGTCCTTTATCGCGGCGCAGACATTCTGATCCTCGACGAGCCGACCGCCGTCCTGACCCCGCAGGAAACGGACAAGCTGTTCGCCGTGCTGCGGAATATGCGCAAGGACAACAAGGCGATCATCATCATCACCCACAAGCTCAACGAGGTCATGGCGCTGTCCGACAAGGTCGCCGTCCTTCGTAAGGGCCAGTACATCGGCACCGTCAACACCGCCGAAACTAACCCGCAGGCGCTGACCGACATGATGGTCGGCCACGCGGTCACGCTGAACATCGACCGTCCGAAGTATGACAACCCCGTCAAAAAGCTCGAGGTCAAGGATCTGACCGTTTACGACGGCGAAGGCGTCAGCCGCCTCGACCACGTCAGCTTTACCGCGATGGGCGGCGAGATTCTTGGCATTGCCGGTGTCGCCGGTTCCGGCCAGAAGGAGCTGCTGGAGGCCATCGCAGGCCTGTATCCGATTGCAGAAGGCTCGATCGTCCATATGCCGGAGGACGGCGTGACCAATGAGCTGGTCGGCAAAACGCCGAAGCAGATCAAGAAATGCGGCGTTGCGCTGGCCTTCGTACCCGAAGACCGCTTGGGCATGGGTCTGGTCGGCTCGATGGGCATGACCGGCAACATGATGCTGCGCAGCTGGCGCAACGGCCGCGGGATCTTTGTCAACCGCAAAAAGCCGGAGGACCTCGCCGAAAAAATCTGGAACGACCTTGAGGTCGTTACGCCCGACACGAACTTCCCCGTGCGCCGGATGTCCGGCGGCAACGTGCAGAAGGTGCTCGTCGGCCGTGAGATCGCGTCCAACCCGACCGTCCTGATGACAGCTTACGCCGTCCGCGGTCTGGATATCAATACATCCTATACCATTTACAATCTGCTCACCGATCAGAAGATGAAGGGTGTCGCCGTCGTTTATGTCGGCGAGGACCTGGACGTCCTGCTGGAGCTGTGCGACCGGATCATGGTGCTTTGCGCCGGTAAGGTCAGCGGCATCGTCGACGCCCGCACCACCACCAAGGAAGAGGTCGGTCTGCTGATGACCAGCGTCGGCGGGAAGGAGGCCGTAAAATGAAAGAGAAGAAAATGCCTCTGATCCGTCTGGCAAAGCGCGGCTCCATGTCGCCCGGCCGCATCTGGGCAATTCGTGCTGCGTCCATTCTGGTCGCGCTGCTGCTCGGCTCGATCGCCATCGCCATCACCGGCAACAACCCCATCACCGCCTACGCGACCATGATTACCGGTTCGCTGGGTAAGAAAACCGCCATCCGCCAGACCGTCAAGATCGCCGTCCCGCTGCTGGGCTGCGCACTGGCCATTGCGCCGTGCTTCAAGATGCGCTTCTGGAACATCGGCGCCGAGGGTCAGATCACTGCTGGAGCCATTGCGGCAACTTACTTTGCACTGTACTGGGTCGACAAGCTGCCCTCCGTCGTGCTGCTGATCGTCATGGCGCTGGCCGCTGCTCTGGCCGGCGGTATCTGGGGCCTGATTCCCGCCTTTTTCAAGGCGAAGTGGAACACGAACGAGACGCTGTTCACCCTGATGATGAACTACATTATCATCGGTATCGTTTCGTGGCTGCAGGGCGGCCCGTGGGAAGGCCGTCCCGGCTCGCAGATCATCCCGCAGTTTGACGCCGCCGCGTGCCTTCCGAAGGTCTTTGGCATCCATTGCGGCTGGATCATTGCGCTGGTGCTGGTCGTGGTCATGTTCGTCTACATGCGTTACACGAAGCACGGCTACGAGATCGCCGTCATCGGCGACTCGATGAACACCGCGCGCTATGCCGGTATGAACGTCGGCTTTATCATGATGCGCACCATGTTCCTCTCCGGCGCAATCAGCGGCGTTGTCGGCTTCATCGTCGCCTCCGGCGCGAATGGCACGCTGTATAACGGCGTTGCGGACGGCGTTGGCTTCACCTCCATCACGGTCGCATGGCTCAGCCAGCTCAACGCGTTTGCCATGATCGCCATCTCCATGATGCTGGCCGTCCTGACCAAGGGCGCGGAAACGCTGCAGACCATGCTGAACGTTCCGGCCTCCATCTCCGACATCATCATCGGCCTGCTGCTGTTCTGCATGCTGGGCTGTGAGTTCTTCATCAACTACCGCATGATCTTCCGCTCCAAGAAAGCCGCAAAGGAGGCTGCTGCAAAATGAATAATTTTATGACGCTGTTTATTGCGCTGCTGGTTGCAGCCATCACCTATGGCACGCCGCTGCTGTTCGGCACGCTGGGCGAAATCCTGACCGAAAAATCCGGTAACCTGAACCTCGGCGTTGAGGGTATCCTGTTCATGGGCGGCGCAGTCGGCCTGGGCGGCGTGTTCTACTATGAAAAGCTCGCCTCCTCTCCCAACGGCTATGTTGCCATTCTCATCGCGATCCTCTGCGCCTTTATCGCGGGCGCGATTGCCTCGCTGATTTTCAGCTTCATCACCATCACGCTCCGCGCGAACCAGAACGTCACCGGCCTTGCCCTGTCCATCTTCGGCACAGGCGTCGGCCAGTTCATCGGCGAGTTCATGCGCGTCAGCGAGGGCGGCTACGTCGCCATCGGCAACGAGCTGAAGACCTTCTTCATCGCCTCTCCGTTCCCGAGCTTCCTGCAAAAGATTCCGTACGTCGGAACGCTCCTGTTCGGCAACAGCTTCTTCTTCTATCTCGGTCTGGTGCTGGCGATTGTCCTGTTCTGGTACCTGAACAAGAGCCGTTCGGGCCTGCATCTGCGTTCAGTCGGCGAGTCCCCTGCCACGGCGGACGCTGCCGGTATCAACGTCTCCCGCTTCAAGTACCTCGCAACCATCATCGGCGGCGGCATCTCCGCCATCGGCGGCGTGGTCTACATCACCACCATCTCCGGCTGCGTCTGGAACCATGAGGGTCTGTCCGGTGTCGGCTGGCTGGCCGTGGCGCTGGTTATTTTCTGCATGTGGCGTCCGCTGTCGGCGATCTGGGGCTCGGTGCTGTTCGGCGCTCTGATGATCCTGTACCTGCGTCTCCAGATTTCCTGGATCCCCACGCAGCTGTACAAGATCCTGCCCTATGTCGTTACGGTCATCGTGCTGGTCATCTCCAGCATGCGCAACAACAAGGAAAAGCAGCCGCCGGAGGCCTTGGGCCTGTCCTACTTCCGCGAGGACCGCTAAAATTTCACTCTCTACTCCCGCTGCAAGGCGCTTGCCTTGCAGCGGAATTTTTTTGCAGCAAGGCGAATTTTTCTCTTGTAATATTGAAATAAAGCGAGTATAATATACAGAAACTTACCGCAAGCGGCAGGTTTTCCCTCAGAAAAAGTCCCGCACGGGCCTTTTTATAAAATTTCGAACATCATTGAAGAAAAGGAGGATGTCAAATGAAAAAATGTTTCATTCCCGAAGGGTATCGTAACCCCCTGACGGTCTACGAAACGCAATGCGCCATTGAACACATCAAACACAACTTCCAGAAGAATCTGTGCCGTGCGCTGAATTTGCTGCGCGTGTCTGCGC
>CAKUNB010000113.1 GCA_934668285.1 uncultured Oscillospiraceae bacterium
GAGCTGCTGTATCTGCAAGAGTTCAGATCGATGGAACACTTCAAGCAGGAGCTGATTGCTTATCTGGACTACTACAACAACCGCAGAATCAAGGCAAAGCTGAAGGGCTTGCCGCCTGCAATTCACAGACAGCAAGCCCTTTCGGTTGCTTGAACAGTTTTTTTCCTTATTCTTTGTCTAACTTTTTGGGGTCACTTCACGGCTGGACAGCTTCGGTGCTTTTTTGACTTCAATGATTGGAGATGGGCGCAGCCCGATACGCGAACCGGAATTTCCCCTTTTTTCCGCGACAGAATCCCAAATAGAGCGAGGGCGTTCGGGAGGTGGCCTCTCGAACGCCCTCCGGGGGAAAAAGAAAGGGGTAGAAGCGGGTTATTTTGCGATGGTCTCGGCGTAGCGGGACAGGATGACGGCTACCTGTGCGCGGGTCGCGCTGCCCTGCGGCATCAGGAGAATCTGACGGCCTTCCTTGCTGCCCTTGACTAGCTCGGCGGCGTTGGCCCATGCCAGCGCTTCCTTCGCGTAGCCGCTGACCTGATCTGCATCGGGGAAGATGGTCAGGTCGGCGCGATCGGTGGTGTCGACGCCCTTCTTTGCCGCGCAGCGGAACAAAATGGCGGCGATCTGCTCGCGGGTCACTTCGTCGTCCGGAGCAAAGTGGGTGGTGTCCACGCCGTTGATAATGCCGTTTTCGGCGGCCCATGCGACGGCCTCGGCGTAGTAGATGTTCTTACCGGTGGTCACGGGAACGTCGACGAACAAGGTGGTCAGCGTGGAGGGGGCAGACTGGCCGTCGAGTCTCCACAGGACAGTGACGAGCATTGCGCGGGTCATGGCGTCCTCGGGGCTGAACGTGTCGACCTCAGTACCCTTGAACAGGCCGTTCTGGTTGGCAAACTTCACGCCGTCAAAGAACCAATCGGTTTCCTTCACATCCTTGAACGGGTTGACCCAAGCCTCGGGATCCTTTGCACCGCAGACGGTGCAGATGCCGTTTTCATAGTTGTGGCCGAGCGCATCCACCGTCTTGCCGGCTTCAAGCAGCTTGCCGCAGGTCTTGCAGTACAGGTCGCCGGTGTAGCCGTCCTCGGCGCAGGTCGCGGCCTTGGCGCTGCGCAGCTCGGTGTCCGTGTGTCCGCAGTGGACGACGGTCACAGTGGCAATCTTGGAAACCAGACGTTTGCCCTCTGCGGACTTGTCGGCGTACTGCTGCTCGGAGATGCCGTAAACAAAGCGGATGTTGCCGGTGTTCTTCGCGGTGGCAGCAATGTCATCCAGCGTGCCGGCACCGGAGCCCCAAGTCAGGGCCAGCGCGGCGGGAACTTCGGTCTTGCCGTCAGCGGTGATGTAGTACTTGAGGGTTTCGCTGTCGGCGTAGGTCAGGCTGGTACTGAAGCCATCGGCTGCGGCGGCGGTAAGGGTATCGCCGTTTGCAAATGTGATGCCCGCGTCGGCCAGCAGGCTGCTGACGGTGACGTACTCAGTCGCGGCAATGAGTTGCTCGCTGCCGCTCTTATTCCAGAACTGATAACCGGTCTTGCCTTCAGTCTTGAGCGCGGCCAGCTCAGACGGCGTGTAGCCCTTGACGAGCTTTGACTCGCCGCCCTCGGCCTGCTCATAGACGTTCAGGACGACGCGCTCGGGATGTGTGACGGTCAGCGTCGCGACCTGGCTTGCAATCCGCTTGCCGGAAACGTTCTGGCTGTCATACTGCTCCTGGCTGATGCCGTAAGCGAAGCGGAAGTTGCCGGAGATGTAGGCGCCCTTGACGATATCTTCGGGCGTGCCGGTGCCGGAGTTCCAGGAAATCAGAATTGCGGGGGAAACCTCGGTCTTGCCTTCGGCGTTGATGTAATACTTGTAGATTTCGCTGTCCTCATAGGTGAGGGTGGAGGCGAAGTCGGCGGCAGCCGTGTTGGCGGTGATGCTGTCGCCCGCGCCGAAGTCGATTCCGGCGTCGGCCAGCAGGTCGTTGACGGTTGCGTACAGGTTGGAGGCAACGGTGCCTTCGACCTTGGTTGCATGGTTGAAGTATTGATAGCCGACGACATCGTTCTTTGCCATCGCCTTCAGCTCGGAAAGCGTGTAGGTCTTGACGGTCGTCGCGGTTTCGCCCTCGTACTGCTCCAAAACGGTCAGAACGACAGGCTCGTCCGGGGTTGCAGTGCCGTAGCGGAAGGTGGGCGTTGCGCCCGCGCTGAGGTAAGCGATCACA
Organism: uncultured Oscillospiraceae bacterium; assembly: GCA_934668285.1. Taxonomy (GTDB): domain Bacteria; phylum Bacillota; class Clostridia; order Oscillospirales; family Oscillospiraceae; genus JAZOXB01. Next base: position 2,216 of record CAKUNB010000113.1, read on the forward strand.
TAGCCGTCCTCGGTGATGGTCGCGCCACCGCCGCCGCAGCCGCTGGATTCGCCGTCCGCCGTCAGCCAGACCTTGTAAACGGGATAGCCGGTGGAGTCAGGCTCCTGCGCTTCCCACTTGGCGAACAGGGTCTTGTCGTTCAAATCATAAGCAAACACGTCGAACGGGCTGCGCAGGAAGCGGTCCTCGGCAACCGCGCAATCGACAAGGATGTTCGGATTGGTGTCGTACAGGGAAACGGGGCCGGTTGCCTTGATATTCTTGCCAAGGTAGACATAGGTCAGCGCTTGGCAGGATTCAAAGGTGTTGGCCGGAAGCTCGGCAATCTGGACCTCGTCGGGGAAAATGACCTTGGTCAGATTGCTCCAATCCTGATAGAACACGCCGGTACCCATTTCCTTCAGGCCCTTGGGCATGGTGACTTCGCTCAGGCCGACGCACAGACCGAAGGCCGCGCTGCCGATGGATTCAATGCTGTCGGCGAGCTTCAGCTCAGTCAGAGCGGTGTCGTAGAAGAACATATAGTCGCCGACGACCTTGCAGCCGTCCTCGAAGGTGACCTTTGCGATATTCGCATCGTTGCAGAACACGCCAGTGCCGAGCGTCGTGAGCGTTGCGGGGATGGTCAGCTCGGTCAGACCGTCGCAGTAGTAAAATGCGTAGCTGCCGATGGCTTCGACCTTGCCAAGGTCGAGCTTTGTTACGCCGCTGTGGCCGAAGGTGGAATTGCCGACGGTTTTCAGCGAGGCGGGGAAGGTGATCTCGCCAAGATTCTCGCAGCTCCAGAACATATAGTCGGCAAGAGCCGTAACGCCCTCGGAGATGGTAACGCTCGTGAGCTTTTCGCAGATATCAAAGGAGCTGCTGCCGAAGGTAACGCCTGCGGGCAACGTGACGGAGGTCAGGTTGCTCTGGCGGAACGCAAGGCTTTCGATGGATTTCAGCGTGGAGGGGAAAGAAACGGTGGAAAGCACACTCTTGCCGAGATAGGTCTGCATGAACGCCTGCGAGGCGATCGTTACAACGCCCTCGGGGATGTCGTAGTGCTCCGCCGGACGGGCGGCCGGATAGCGGATGAGCTTTGTGCCGTCCTTCGTGAACAGGATGCCGTCAACGTCCCTGAAGGTTTCGTTCTCGGCGGCGACGCAGATATTCACCAGCGCGTCGCAGCCTGCAAAGACGTTCTCGGTGTAGGTGACGGCCTGGGTGTTTTCGCCCTCGCCGACGGTGGTCTTGACGTCTTTGCCCATCTTTTCAAGGGTTGCGGGGAGCTTAACGGTTTCGACCTTGCAGCAGCCGCTGAATGCGTCGGAGCCGATGGCCTTGACCTTCGTGTTGGAAAGATCGATCTCCGTCACGTTTTCCAGACCCCAGCAGCCCATGTCGCTGATGTATTCCAGCGAGGCGGGGAAGACGACGATCGGGAACCGGTACTGCAAGCTGGAACCGGTCATGTAATAGGTGTAGAGGGCGTTCGTGCCGATGCCGGCGACGGAGAAGGTCCACGTGCGGCCGATGACCTTGGTGGTTACGGTTTCCGGAATCGTGAGGGTATCCTTCGCGCTGTTGTAGCCGACGTATTTCAGCTCGACCTTGCCGCTCTTGGTGGCGTTGTCGAATTCGGTCACGTGGAACTCAAGGTATTTCGGGCTTTCGGAGGAAGCCGTCGTGCCGTCGAAGTAGACCTTGAAGTCGGGGATGGAAGCCACGACCGGCTCCTCGCCCCAGGTCGCGAGGGTGATGTCGCCCTTCTTGCTGTGGTCAGCGGCGAGCATCTCGGCCCATGCTTCCTGATAATACTCAATCGCAACGGCCGGAACATAGAGAGTCAGCTCACTGCAGCCGACGAAGGGATAGCGGCCGCTGGTATAGCCGTCGGAAACAGCCAGACCGGGGACATTTGTGCCGGCAAAGGTCACGGAGGTCAGCGCGGAGCAGTTCTGGAACGCCAGCGCACCGATGGTATCGACCGTTTCCGGGATCACCAGCGCCGTCAGGGCGGTGTCGTTGGCGAACATGGAGGAGGGGAGGCTGTCCTGCTTTGCCGGAAGGGTCACGGAAAGCAGATTCGGGTTGCCTGCGAGTGCGCCGAGGCCGAATTCTACCGTTTCTGCCTCAAAGACGATCTCCTTGAGCTGCCAGAGACGGTCCATATAACGGCCGACATAGTAGAAGCCTTTGGCTTCGACTGTTTTGATGGAGGCCGGAACGGTGATCTTGGTGATTTGCATCAGCGACGTACTCTCGGTATTCTCATTGTTATCGCCGTTGCCGTTGAAGGCGCTTTCTGCAACGCCGACAACTTCATAGTCTGTGCCGTCCGCAGTGTACTTGGTCGGGAGCGTGATCTCGCCGCCAAAGCCCTTGTAGCCGGTGATCCAGGCCTTGCCGTCGCGCAGCTCGAAGTTGTAGAACGCCTGTGCACTCGAATCGACCTTCGCGCCGCAGACGCAGACACCCGCCTCATAGACGTGCGGCTCGTTCTTAATGGTTTCGGTGCAGCCCTCATCGGTGCAGGCCGCATTGTGCGTGCCGTCGCCGTTGTTCGTGTAGACCCAATTGTGGCTGGGAGCTTCCGGATAAGCGGGGTCGGCGAGGTCGGCGTTGATGTCGCCGAGGACCGTGACAGCATCGTCTACCGCTTCTTCAAAGGCATCGACGTATTCGTCCTTACAGTGGATTGCCAGCAAGCTATCGGAGATCGCTTCGTCGATAATCGAGTTGGCAAGTGAATTGGCAAAGTTTGCAGGGACGTCACCGTAGAAATACAGATCGGTCACGGAATACATATAATCGAAAAGATAATCGCCATAGTATACCACGGTGCTCGGAATGACGATGGTTTTTACAGCAGCATTTGAAACGCCGATGCACATATCATCGAGCTTTGTGACTTCCTTCCCAGCGATTTTCGCGGGAATGACGATATTGGTCTCATCGCCGGTATGCTCCTCGATCGTTCCGTTGGAGTACTTAAAGGAAGCTGCGGGGGTGGGGTCGGGCGTCTTGGCTGTGGGGTCGTAGGTGCTGGCTGCCTGCGCCGGAAGCAGCATTCCGGTCAGCATGGAAACACACAGCAGCAGAACCGCCACACGACATCCGAAGTGTTTGAATAGCTTCATATTTTTGCTCCTTTTTGGATTTCGTTATTCTAATTGAAGAATAACCGAGCCTATTCTAACATAGCGCTGACCAAATGTCCAATATTTTTTTGCTTTCCTAAAAAACTTGTGGCGCCTTCCGGCGAAGGCGCCACAGACTGTCAGGGAAGTCTGAAGTTGTCATTGCCACGGCCGCAATGACGAGGGGAAAGAAAAGACGCTTGCAGCGCGAATCTTACGCCCACTTCGATGGAATGGGGCGGAAGTCGGGCTTTCGCGGCATGAGGCCGGGGGCGGTGCGGTCGGGGTGAGGGGGAATGGGGAAAAGCGCGGGATACTCATCACTGTAGTAT
>CAKUNB010000114.1 GCA_934668285.1 uncultured Oscillospiraceae bacterium
TTCCATAACCCCGCCGCAGCGGGCAAAATTGCAAAATAATATTACCTATTCCTATTTTGCAATTTTGAAGGCAGCTTGTCGGAAAAGTCCGCAAGGACTTTTTTGACAAGCTGAAGGAGGCTGTTTTGCAGCCTCCTTTTCTTGGATAATTACTCCTGCTCGATAGCTTCCACGGGGCAGGCAGCGGCGCAGGAGCCGCATTCCACGCACTGGTCAGCATCGATGACGTACTTGTCCTCGCCCTCGGTGATGATGCCGAGCGGGCAGGTGTCGGCGCAGGTGCCGCACTTCGCGCAAGCGTCAGTAATGAAATATGCCATTGTTTTGCCTCCTGTATGTATAATATGCAGCTTCATTCTATCACAATTTTCTGAAAAAGCAATGGTAAAACACGGAATACGAAAAAATTTTTGCGGGTATAGAACCGGAAACGGACGGCAAGAATTTTGCGGGGAGGGATGGCTGTGGCAAGGCAGGACGAGCAGACGCGGCGGCTGCTGCGGCGGAGCTGGGCGACCGCAAGCGTTCTGGGACATAGCTGCGTCGGGACGGAGCACCTGCTCATTGCGCTGGCCATGCAGCCGGAGGGCCTTGCGGGACGGCTGCTGCTGTGGCAGGGTGTAACGGCGCAGGAGCTGACAGGGCAGCTTCTTTTGGCGCGCGGGCGCGGCTGCCGGTTTTCGGCGCTGCCGCAGGGGCTGACCGTGCGGGCGCGGCGGGCGCTGTGCGCCGCAGGGCAGCCGCTGACGCCCGAGGCGCTGCTGGCGGCGCTGCTGCGCGACGGGGCCAACGGTGCCTGCCGCCTGCTGCGTCGCTGCAAAATTGACGAGAACGTGCTGTTCACGCAGCTATACGAGGGGCAGAACGTCCGAAGGGAGCAGACAATGCAGAATGTAAGGCTATTGGAGCAGTTCGGCACGGATTTGGTCGAGCAGGCCGACCGCACCGGCACCATCATCGGCCGGCGTCGCGAAATCGAGACGGTGTTGCAAATTCTTTCACGCAAGCACAAGAACAATCCCGCGCTCATCGGCGAGCCGGGCGTCGGCAAGACCGCCATCGTCGAGGGCGTGGCGCAGTATATCGCGGCGGGGCGCGTGCCCGAGGCGCTGCGGGGCAAGCGGCTGTTCGCGCTGGACCTGGCCAGCGTGATCGCCGGAACGAAGTACCGCGGCGAATTTGAGGAGCGCGTGCGCGACATTATCAACGAGGTCCAGCGGGCGCAGAACATTATTTTGTTTATCGACGAAATGCACACGCTCGTCGGCGCGGGCGCGGCCGAGGGCGCGATTGACGCGGCGAACCTACTCAAGCCCGCGCTGGGGCGCGGACGCATCCAGCTCATCGGCGCGACGACGCTGGAGGAGTACCGGAAATTCATCGAGAAGGACGCGGCGCTCGAGCGGCGCTTCCGGCCCGTGCAGATACGCGAGCCGACGCAGGAGGAAACGCGGGAGATTCTGGAGGGTCTGCGGCCGGGATTGGAGGCGCATCACCGCCTGCCCATCTCCGACGCGGCCATCGAGGCGGCGGTGCGGCTGTCGTGCCGGTATCTGACAGACAAGTTCCTGCCGGACAAGGCGGTCGACCTGCTCGACGAGGGCGCGGCCTGCGCAAAAATGGCGCAGATCGTGCCGTCCTCCGGCGCGGCGCAGTCGATGGAGGAGGAGCTGCGCGGGGCCGTGCGCGACGGCGCATATGAGCGCGCCGCCAAGCTCCGTGACCGGCTGCACAGCTTGGAGCGCCCGAAAAAAACCGCCGTCACGGCGGAGGACGTCGCGGCGGCGGTGTCGAACCGGACGGGCATTCCGATCGGCACGGTGTCGATGACGGAGCGGCAGCGCCTGTGTTCGCTGGAGGCGACGCTCTCAAGGCGCGTGATCGGGCAGGATGCGGCCATCCGTGCCGTTTCCGAGGCGGTGCGGCGCGGCAGAAGCGGCCTTGCCGAGGAAAAACGGCCCGTGGCGGCCATGCTCTTCACCGGCCCGACCGGCGTGGGCAAAACCGAGCTTTGCAAGGCACTGAGCGAGGCGGTCTTCGGCAGCGAGCAGGCCATGATCCGGCTGGATATGTCGGAATACATGGAAAAGCACACCGTTTCGCGGCTGCTCGGCGCGCCGCCGGGCTACGTCGGCCATGACGAGGGCGGCGAGCTTTCCGAGCGCGTGCGCCGCAGGCCGTATTCCCTCGTCCTGCTCGACGAGCTGGAAAAGGCGCATCGGGACATCTGCGGCATCCTGCTGCAAATCATGGAGGACGGCGTTCTGACCGATGCCAACGGGCGGCACGTCGACTTCCGCAACACGCTGCTGGTCATGACGTCCAATCTCGGCAGCGAGGAAACGGCCTCCGTGGGCTTCGGCGACCGCTCGACGGCGCAGCAGCGCGCGCTGCGCGCCTTCTTCCCGCCGGAATTTCTGGGGCGCGTCGACTGCATTGTGGCCTTCGACCGGCTGGGACGGGACGAGCTGACGCAGATCGCGGAACACCAGCTGCACACCCTCGCCCGGCGGGCCGAGCGGCTGCATCTGGCGCTGCAATTCCAGACCGGCACGGCGCAGTGGCTGGCCGGACGCGCCGAGCGCAAGGCGGGCGGCGCGCGGGAGCTGCGGCATCTGCTGCAAACCGAGCTGGAGGCGCCGCTTGCGGCGCTGCTGCTCGGGGAAAATCCGCCGGAGCGCCTGTGCGTTTCGCCGGAGCAGGAACATTTGGCGCTGCAAAGCTGACAAATTGCGCCGGACGGCTTGATTTTTTCGACACAACGGGATATAATAACCCCAGAATAGATACAGGAGGTCTGAAACATGGCTGCAAAAATTGAAAAAACCACCATCATCGGCGACGTGCTGGACATCGCGCCGCAGACTGCGCCGCTCTTTATGGCAATCGGCATGCACTGCCTCGGCTGCCCGTCCTCCCGCGGCGAGACCGTCGAGGAGGCCTGCATGGTGCACGGCGTGGACGCTGACGCATTCCTTGCGCAGGTCAACCGCTTCATCGAGGCCAGCGAGAATTCCTGAGAAAGCTCCGGTTTTTCGCATTCCATGTGCTTTGCACAAATCACAGGCGGGCGAAGCAGAGCGCTTTGCCCGCCCGCTTTTTATCTGCCGTACCAAGGGAGGGAGCCATGAAGCTGCCGATTTCAAAACGTCTGCTGTGCGTCGCCGCGCAGGTGCCGGCGGGCGCGCGCGTGGCCGATATCGGCTGCGACCACGGCTATCTGAGCCTTTACCTGCTGCAAAGCGGGCGCGCCGCCTTCGTCCACGCCTGCGACCTGCGGGAAAAGCCGCTGGAAAAGGCGCGGGAGAACGCCGCCCGCTTCGGCATCTCGGATGGGCTGCGCCTGTCCTGCGCCGACGGGCTGGGCACCGTTGACCCCGCAAGCGTAGACACGATCGTCTGCGCGGGCATGGGCGGCGACCTGATTGCGCAGGTCTTAAACGCCGCGCCGTGGCTGCGCGACCGGCGCTATCTGCTGATCCTGCAGCCGCAATCCGGCGGCAGCGACCTGCGGCGGCACCTCTCTGAGCGCGGCTTCGGCACCGAGCGCGAGGCGCTGGTCGAGGACGGCGGCTTTCTGTACAACGTCATCTGTGCCCGCTTTGGAAACGCCGCGCCGCTCTCCCCCGGCGAGCAGTACGTCCCGCCGTGCCTGCTGCACAGCGACAGCCCGCTCCTGCCGCAGTATCTCGAACGCATCGAGCGGGCGCTGCGGCTGACGGTCGAGGGTCTGTCCCGCGCCGCCGATCCTGCAAGCCGCGACCGGCTCGAATACTACCGGACTGCCCTGAACGAGGTGCGCGCTTTCCGCGCCGGTATTTCTACATAAGGAGGCTCACCATGCCGACGGTTCAAACTGTTCATGATTTTTTGCAGACCCTCGCGCCGGAATCCATGGCCTATGACTGGGATCACATCGGACTGCTGTGCGGCCGCGCCGACCGCGAGGTCAGGCGGCTGCTGGTCGCGCTCGACCCGTTTCTCTCCGTCTGCGAGGAGGCAGCAGCGCTCGGCTGCCAGCTCCTCGTCACGCATCACCCCGCGATCTGGAAGCTGGAAGTGGTCAACGACGCGACGCCCGCAGGGCGCGCGCTGCTGTACCTGATCGAAAACGGCATCTCCGCCCTCAACGCACACACGAATCTCGACCGCGCGCCCGGCGGCGTGAACGACTGCCTCGCCGCGAAAATCGGTTTACATAATACTGAAGTCATTGACCCCGACGGTCTTGACACGCAGGGCCGCCCCTACGGCCTCCTGCGCGGCGGCACGCTTGCTCAGGCAGCGGAGCCGGAGGCCTTCGTACGCCACGTCAAGGCCGCACTGGACTGCGAGGGCGTGCGCTATGTCTCCGGCGGGCGGCCCGTCCGGCGCGTGGCGGTCGGCGGCGGCAGCTGCGGCGACACCCTGTTCCGCGTGGCCGAGCTGGGCTATGATGCCCTCGTCACCGCCGACTGCAAGTACAATCAGTTCGCCGACGCGCAGGCGCTGGGGCTGACGCTCGTGGACGCGGGGCATTTTGAAACGGAAAATCCGGTCTGCGCGTATCTGGCCGACGCGCTGCGTGCGCAGTTCCCCGAAATTGAGGTCATTCTGTCGAAAAATCACCGTGACTGCACGAAATTCGCATAAACCGGTTGTTTTTTCAGCGGGGCTATGCTAAAATATAGGTCGAGAATTTAACAGGAAGGGAAGAACTACCATGTCGGGTCATTCCAAGTGGCATAATATTCAGAAAACCAAGGGTGCGCAGGACGCAAAGCGCGCCGCCGCGTTCACCAAAATCGCAAAGGAAATGTACGTTGCGGTCAAGGAGGGCGGCGGCTCGACCGACCCCAACTATAACTCCCGTCTCGCAACCGTCATCACCAAGGCCAAGGCGGCCAATATGCCCAACGACAACATCAAGCGCGTGCTGGAAAAGGCCGCGAACGCCGGCTCCGGCGACGCATACGAGGCCATCACCTACGAGGGCTACGGCCCCGGCGGCGTGGCCGTGATCGTTGAAACCATGACCGAAAACCGCAACCGCACCGCAGGCAACATGCGCCACCATTTTGATAAGTATGGCGGCAAGATGGGCACGACCGGCTGCGTGAGCTGGAACTTCTCGAAGAAGGGTGTCCTTGTCATCGACAACGAGGACGGCGACTATGAAGAGGACGCCGTCATGATGGACGCGATGGACTGCGGCGCGGACGATTTCGAGGCCGAGGAGGACTGCTTCACCATCTACACCGACCCCGACGACTTCAACGCCGTCGCCGATGCGCTGGGCAAGAAAGGCTACTCCTTCGTCTCCGCCCAGATCGAAATGGTTCCCGGCGAGTATAAGAAGCTCGAAAATCCGGACGATATCGCCATGATGGAAAAGATGCTCGACATCTTCGACGATGATGACGACGTCCAGAACACCTGGCACAACTGGGACCGCGACTGAGCCGAAACACAAAACCCGCGCAGCGGACGGGGATTTCCCATCCGCTGCGCGGGTTTTTGCGCTGAAAAGTCCTCCGCAGGGTCAATTTTTCCCGTAATTTCGATTGATACTAGAATCTGTTAAAAAGCTTGAAAAGCTTTTTATAGCGCCAAAGGCGCGTCAGATTCTGCATGAGACGGCG
>CAKUNB010000115.1 GCA_934668285.1 uncultured Oscillospiraceae bacterium
AATCACATCCCACCAGACGATATAGCCGATACCGCCGAGGACGATCAAGCTGCACGTTACGATATTGACGACAGGCTGCGTCGCATAGTTCATCAGGCTGTTTTCCGCAATGATATCGATGCCCGCGTTGCAGAACGCGGAAACGGAATTGAAAATCGAAATCCAGATGCCTCTTGCGCCGAACTCCGGGATAAACACGGTCATATAGGCCAAGGCACCGAGGCCCTCGACAAGGAATGTGCCAAACAGGACCTTCCGGACGAAGCGAACCAGGCCGGAGAGGGTATTTAGATTGAATGCGTCCTGAATCAGCAGGCGCGTGGAAATGCCGATCTTCCGGCGCAGGAGCATCATCATCGACGAAATGATGGTCACGACGCCAAGGCCGCCGATCTGGATGAGCAGAAGAATGACGACATGGCCGAACGTGCTCCAAGTACTGACCGTTGGAACAGTCACAAGGCCGGTCACGCACGTTGCCGTCGTGGCCGTAAACAGTGCGTCGATGTACGGCACCGGCTGTCCATCCGCCGCGCTGATCGGCAGAGCCAGCAGTCCGCTTCCGACCAGAACGACAATAAGAAAGCCCAGCAAAATGAGCTGTGCGGTTGTCAAATGAATCGCCGACGATTTTTTCATAGCATCGCCTCCTGCGGCAAGTGCCCTCAGTATAGCACAACACAGTCACAGGTGCAAGCACAAAAACCGCCCGCAGAGCCATTCTGCGGACGGTAAATTTATGGTATGGACTACGCTCTGGGGTGGAATTTATTGTAGACCGTTTTCAGATTCTGCTTTACGACCTGTGTATAGATTTGCGTGGAGGAAATGTCACTGTGACCGAGCATTTCCTGCAGGGAGTGCAGATCCGCGCCGTTTTCCAGCAGGTGGGCCGCGAAGCTGTGGCGCAGCGTGTGCGGCGTGATGTCCTTGCTGATCTGCGCCGTCTCCTGATAGTGCTTGATGATCTTCCAGAAGCCCTGACGCGTCATGCGCTCACCGCTGACATTGACAAACAACGCCGTTTCCTCAGGGGAAGCCGTCATCTTCGGACGGATATCCGTAAGGTAAACCGACAGTGCCCGAACCGCAGCGGGATAGAGCGGGATAATGCGGAGCTTTGCGCCGCTTTCGCACTTGACAAACGAACCAGCAAGGCTCACATCGGCAACATTCAGCGCAATCATTTCGCTGACGCGCATGCCGGTGGCATACAGCGTTTCCAGCATGGCCTTGTCGCGGAAGCCCTTGAGATCGACGCACTTCGGCTGCTCGAGCAGAAGCTCGACTTCCCTGCCGGTCAGAATCTGCGGGAGCTTTTTCTCCGCCTTCTGCGTGGGAATCTCGTGGACGGGATTCTCCTGCACCAGCCCCTCGGACTGGCAGAAGGCATAGAAGCTTTTCAGCGAGGCGACGCAGCGGGCCACGGTCGCAGCCGACTTCCCGCTGTTGGTCAGGTGCTGGGTGTAGCGGCAGATGCCGTCGCGGTCGCACTGGGTAATCTCCGGCTCGTCGTGCCCCTCAAGATACGCCGCAAACTGCCGCACATCGCGCAGATACGACGAAACGGTGTTCGTGGAAGCGTGCTTGATATTTAGAAGATAGTTTTCATAGGCAGAAACGGAATTCATCACGCTTTCACCACCTTTCATCAATCACTGCGCCAGCAGCGGCAGGAGAAAAATCGGGACAAGAAAATACTGCACTGCAAGCAGAGCAAAAGCAAGCAGAAGATACAGCACCGTGCGCCGCCGCCTGCAAAGATCAAAAGCGATCCAGCACAGCAGACAGCAGCGCGGCAGAAAGCACAGGCAGCAGGCTGCGTCTCCGGCAGCGCCGAAGCTGCCCCGCAGAAACGGCATGCATCCGGCAAAGGACAGGCCGTAGAGAAATAGCACCGCGCAGAAGCCAATCCGCGTGAATGCCGCGATCAGGATTCCCCCGCCCAGCACCACGGCCGTCAGCAGCACGGCGCGAAGGGAAAACAGGGACTGTCCAGAAGCGACGGAACCGGAGGAATCCACAAAGCAGGCGGAAAATGCACAGCCGAGCAGGAGGCAAAGACACGCAATAATGAAGTATCCGTAATTACGGAAAGTGAAACCGTCAATTTTTGCCGGTCTTCTCACGTGCGGCACCCCATTCGGGCGGTCACCATATCTTGTGGCCCGCAATGATGTAAACCACAAATTATGCGATTTCGCTGGAAAATCTCAACATTTTCAAGCTTTCGATACATACTATACCGCAAAAACAGATGAAATTCAACATTTTTAAAGAAATTTGTAAAAATTTGTTGATTATGCACATATCTTATGTAAACTGCGTTATGTAAACTTCGGAACCGAATTTGAGATATCTGTAACCAGTTTGAAACACGCGCACCATATCTGCTGTAAGCAGGCGCCGGTATCACAAGATATGGTAGATTTTGCATTTTGCAAGTTTCCCTGCAATTATCCATTTTCGATTCAGGCATATTTTCTGCGTTTTAGCGCCGCCAGCAAAGTGCCCAAAAATCCGCCGCACATGCAGCTAAGCAGCATCGGTAATACCCTGCCGTACCCCTCGCCGAAGAACAGCAGATTCCCCATCAGCAGTGCACAGAGATAACCGCCAGCCGCCAGCATACCCCAAAGAAACCGTTTCTTCGCCGCGCTCCTCGCCGCAAGGAGACTGATCAGCAGCGCAGTCACTCCGCCAATCCCACAGGCAAGTCCGTCCAGCTGCTCCTGCTTCAGAACGCCGCTCAGAATCAGCTTTGCCGCAAGCAGCGCAAATCCAATCGTCAGCACCGGCGCCGCCACCGCAAGCAGGAGCACCGTCCGCTTCGTTTTTCCGCCCTGCTTCACCCTCGTTTTTTTCCGCATAAGCTCTCCCCCTTCCCTCTTCATCCTATGCGCCTGTCCCGCTTCTATGACAAAAAACCGCCGCAGGTTTCCTGCGGCGGTCAAGAGGCGTGTGCGTTATTTGAGTTGTGGGTCAGTTTTCTGTACTGCTCTGTTGGAATCGGAGGGCCAGATCAGGGGGCTGGTTTTGCTGAGAATATCGAGCCGGTCTGTGGCTGAGATCTGCGCAACGTAGTAGCGGTCGCCCGCCTGCGGGGTATCTTCGGCGATCAGCACATCGCCCTCCAGCACCGTTTCCAGTGGCTCGTCATTTTTGTACACAACACTGAACGCGGTAAAATTGCTGCCGTGCAGACGGATCGTATCCTCGTCGGCCTCGATGGAGGTCAGAAGGACATCCTTCACGCCAAAGCGCATCCGGCCCTGCGCCGTGGTTTCCGGCACGGAGTAGCTCTCTCCGTCGATCTGATCGTATTCCAGCAGCTTGAGGTCGTCCTGATATTCCTGTACATCATCGCCCGCGTAGTCCCAGCTCTGGTGCAGGCAGAAGGTCGTCCCCTCGTGAATGCGGCAGCGCTCCATGACATAAGCTGCAAGCTGGTAGGTCTGTAGATCGCGGTCGACCTTCTTCATAGAATAGTTGGCCCAGAGCACGTACTCCGTCGTCTGCACGTTGCCGCAGGATAGTTCCTCGTCGGCGATGTTGAAGCTCGGCAGATGGTCGCCGTAGAACACAACGGCGACAGGCTCAGGATAGTTCTTCAGCGTCTCAGTCAGCGCGCCGACGAAGGCGTCGCACTGACGCAGCTGCTCCAGATAGTAGGAAAAGCCGCATGCCCGCTCCGGATCGTCCTCCATTCCGCTGACGGCAAGCGTCGGCGCACCCTCTATCGGCTCCTGCGGGTAGCGCCCGTGCGGCTGCACGGAAACGGTAAAGACAAGATCGCGTCCGTCCGTCGAAGCAAGCGCGTCGATAATGGCGGGTATCAACACCTTATCCTCCGCCCAGCCCAGCGGATTATACTCCACGTCCTGCATGTATTCCAGCGAGGTGAAGGAATCAAAGCCGAGATTTTCATAGACCAAATGCCGGTCATAGAAGGTCGCGTTGTTGTCATGGATCGCATGGGCGCTGTAGCCGATACTTTTCAGAACGCTGGCAATCGACTGCGCCGGCCGGCTGCTAACGGTCGTCATGAACGGGTATTCGCCGACGCCGAAATGGTTCAGGTTCATTCCGGTCAGCACCTCGAACTCCGTGTTCGCCGTGCCCGCGCCAATCGCCGGAACGGACAGCAGGCCGGTGGAGCAGGTTTTTTTCAGCGCCTCAAAGTTCGGCACGGGGTTTTCCGCATACGTCAGCGCCTTCATATAGTTTGCGTCGAAGAAGGATTCGAGCTGCACAAATATAAGATTCGGCGTTTCCTTCGCGGTTTTCGGAAGCTCCCTGCGGGCCTCAACGACCCCCTCGATTTCGACCGCCGTGTAATCCTTCGGCTCTGCAACGCCATGCGTCACGCCGCTGGCGGCAAAGCTGTAGACAAAGCCGCAGTCGGCATAAGCCTCCGGAAGATTGCCAAACTCCTCGGAGCAGCGCAAATAGCCGCCGTGCAGCAGAGCACTCCCCACGCCGGTCAGCAGCAGCCCGCAGGCAAGGAGATTCACCGCGCCAATCAGCCACATGCTCTCCCGCTTCCCTGTTCGCATCCAGAGGTAAATGATTCCGCCGACCGCAGCGGAAATTGCAAGCATCATTCCGGCAAGAGCGACATGGGAGAGGTACTTTTCAAAGATATCCCGCACAGAGCCCATCAGCAGAATATCGGAAACCGTCAGCGGCATGGAGCGGTAGGCCAGCAGAATAAAGTCCGCAACCGCAAGGCCGATGCAGACAGCGGCAATCAGCAGGAACCAGAACAGCCGCCGCCGCGTGAGCAGTGACAGCGAGAGGCAGGTATACAGAATCAGCACGCCGTAAGCAAACGCTGCCGGATTGGTAAGCACAAAGCGGAAGGTATCGCCAAAGGAACGCCGTGCTAGAGCTTCCATCACGAAGGTAAACACCAGCGCAGCAAGCAGAAGCTGCAAAAGCGCTCTGCCGTTTCTGCGCGTCCATTGGCGGCAGATCATAGCCTTGATTGCGTCTCACTCCTTTCCCGTATCGGAAGTTCCTTAAAGTATACCACGCTTTTTTGAAAAATCAACTCCTAATAAAATGAAGCGGTAAAATGCTTGCACACCTTGCAAAACAGTGCTATAATGTATGCGAAAAATTGGAGCACGAAGGAATTTGTGCCGAAAGGAAGCATCTAAAATGACAAAAATTGATATTTATTCCGGTTTTCTCGGCGCCGGCAAAACGACACTGATCAAAAAAATGATCCGCGAGGCCTACACCGGCGAGAAGCTCGTTCTGATCGAGAATGAGTTTGGTGAAATCGGCGTGGACGGCGGCTTTATGCAGGAGGCCGGTATTCAGGTCAACGAAATGAACTCCGGCTGCATCTGCTGCTCGCTCGTCGGCGATTTCGGCAAGGCGCTGACGCAGGTCATTGCCGACTACCATCCCGACCGCATCCTGATCGAGCCGTCCGGCGTGGGCAAGCTCAGCGATGTCATCGCCGCCGTGCAGCGCGCCGCCAAGGACGAGGCCGAGCTGGGCAGCTTTGTCACCGTTGCGGACGCGACAAAGTGCAAGTTCTACCTGAAGAACTTCGGCGAATTCTACTGCAACCAGATCGA
>CAKUNB010000116.1 GCA_934668285.1 uncultured Oscillospiraceae bacterium
GGTAACCGGCGCCTATCAGGCCGTTGACGCGGTGCGCATTGCGGAAGGTGTTGTCCAGACTGGCGTTGCCTGCGACGGTGGAGATGGCAAGCAGGTCGATCTCCTCACTGCCGTGGGCAAGCAGAATGGCAATCGCGTCGTCACAGCCGACATCGCAGTCGATCCAAACGGGGTATCTGTTCATTTTTTGCCCTCCCCATAGTTACGCATGGCCTCAATCATGTACGCAACGAACCGCTCGCGGTCGACGCCCATCACGCAGGTCGCGTTCGGCGCATGGCCGGTGACGCCGAACTGGTCGGCGACGGTCGCGCCGCGGCAATACTCGCCCTCCGTCTCAATGGCGACATAGTAATCCTTCGTGGTAAAAATTTCCGGATGCCACAAGGTCATGACGGCGCAGGGATCGTGCATCGGCGCGCCCTCGTAGCCGAGCTTACGGTGGAAAATGTAGAAGAATTCCAGCCACTGCGCGACAATATCGGTGACGGGATTGCCGATTGCGGCAACTTTTTCAAAGTCCTCGGGAAGAATCAGCGCCTTTTCGGTCACGTCGAGGCCGGACATCAGAATCGGGATGCCGGACTCAAAGACGATCTTTGCCGCCTCCGGATCGACGAGAATGTTGAACTCCGCAGCGGGCGTCCAGTTGCCGTACTGCACGCCGCCGCCCATCAGCGAAATGCGGCGGATTCTGGGCTTCAGCTCCGGATGTGCCAGCAGGAGCGTGGCGATGTTGGTCAGCGGGCCGGTCGGAATGATCGTGACCGGCTCGTCAGCCCCGCGCAGCACCTTGGCCATCAGCTCACAGGCAGAGAGCGGCGAGAGCTGCATGGCAGGCTCCGGCAGCGGCGGGCCGTCCAGCCCGGATTCGCCGTGGACGCTGGGCGCGTCCATGACGGGGCTGAGCAGCGGCTTCGGGCGGCCCTTTGCAATAGGCGCGTTCAGCCCGATCAGCGTGCAGACACGCAGCGCGTTATAGGTCGTTTTTTCAATGCCGCCGTTGCCGGCGGAGGAGGTGACGGCGAGAATGTCGAAAACGCCGCAGGCGTTGGCGATGGTCCAGGCAATCGCGTCATCGTGCCCGGGATCACCGTCGAGAATGATCGGAATCTTTTTCATAAGGTACCTCGGAATACGGAAGAGATCAGCCCTTCTTTGCGGCGGCCAGCCTTGCGCCCGCGTGATTGCGGCGGGAGCGCTTGAGCCGGGTCAGGGCGAAGATCAGCAGGCCGATGATGGTAACGGCGTAGGGAATCGGGGAGGCAAGGTTGGAATCCAGACCGAGCGCGGAGAACTTGATGCCCAGCGCCTGCGCAAAGCCGAAGACCAGCGCCGACAGCATGCCGCCGAGGCATTCGCCCGCGCCCATTGCCTGCGCGGCCAGCGCGATAAAGCCGCGGCCGGCGACCATATCCTGCGACCAGCCCTGCGCGTAAGACATGGACATAAACGCACCGCCGAAGCCCGCCATCAGGCCGGAGAAGGCGATGGCGATAAACTTGATTTTCAGCACCGAAACACCGACAGAGGAGGCGGCGTTGGAGTTCTCGCCGACGGCGCGGATATTCAGGCCGAGGCTCGTCTTGTAGAGCATAATCGAGGTCAGCAGGACGAGCAGGAAGGCAAGGTAGGTCAGCAGGCTGTGGCCGGAGAGAACCTTACCGAGGAAGGGAATTTTGTCAATCAGCGGGATCTGCAGATTCGGAATCGTAAGCTCCGAGGTGATCAGACCGGTGGTGGAGGCGGCAGCTTTGCCCTCGGTGAGGGAGGTGATGACCTTGCACAGGAAGAGCGTGCCGCCGGAGCCCATCATATTGACGGCGATGCCGACCATGGTAATGTCGGTTTTCAGCCGGAAGGCAAAGAAGCCCATCAGCAGCGCCAGCAGCACGCCGACCACCAGCGCGGCGAGAAGTCCGAACAGCCAGCTGCCGGCATAGTAGGAAACGAGGGAGCCTGCCAGCGCGGAGAACATCATCAGGCCCTCCAGACCGATGTTGCAGAAGCCGGCCTTTTCCACGACGATAGCGCCGAGCGTTGCAAAGATGATCGGCGCGGAGATGCGGATGATGGAGAAGAAAAACTCCGGTGTCAGGAGCATGTTGAAGAAGTTAGACATTCTGAATTCCTCCTTCTGCGTTTTTGTGCTGCAATTCCTCCTGCGCAGACTTCACGACGAGCCGCTGACGGTATTTCGAAAGGAACTGCTCGGCGGAGAAGAAGAGGAAGACGACGCCCTGGATGATATCGATCAGCTGGGCGGGGACGTTTGCGTAGGTGGCCATCAGGTCGCAGCCCTTGGTCAGATAGGCCATGAAGAAGGCGGCCAATGGTACGTAGAACGGATTATTGCCTGCCAGAATGGCGATGGTAACGCCGGTCCAGCCGTAGCCGGGGAGGGACTTCCAGTTGAAGTTGGTGTAACGGCCGAGCACCTCAATGCCGCCGCCCATACCGGCGAGCAGACCGCCGACGACCTGGCTCAGGACGATAACTGTGCCGACCTTAATGCCGGAATACTTGGAGAAGGCCTGATTGATACCGATCATGCGGATGGCATAGCCCCAGCGCGTGCGGAACATGAACAGACCGCACAGCACAACGACGATCAGCGCAATGATGAAGCCCCAGGAGAGCTTAGAGCCGTTGTCAACCAGCGGTGCAATGGTGGCGCTGCCCTGGAATTCGTAGGTCTGAATCTGGCCCTTGGACTTGTCCGAGAGATAAGTATTCATCAGGAACTTGATGATGTACATGACGACGTAGTTGAGCATCAGCGAGCAGACCATTTCACTGACGCCGAGCTTCGTTTTCAGCAGCGCGGGAATCAGCATCAGCGCAGCAACAACAATTGCCGCGAAGAGCACCGCGAGAATGGGGTGCAGACCGGCGGGCACGGCAATGTAGATGGCCACCATGGAGGCGGCGAAGGCGCCGAGCATGATGCCGCCCTCTGCGCCGAGGTTAAACTGGTTGGCCGAGAACATGACGCAGACGGCAAGGCCGGTAAAGATGATGGGAAGCATCGAGGAAAGAATATCCGTCAGCCGCTTGAATTCAAAGGTGGTGCCGCCCTTTCCCATGCGGAACAGCGGGCCGAGGAGCATCTGCTTGAGCGCGGAGCCGGTTGCTGCGAGCTTGCTGCCGAAGGAATCGCCCTCGGAGCTGATAAAGATCAGAACCATTGCCACCAGCATTGCGATCATAATCGCAACAAAGCCGCGGACAAGGGTAAAAATCAGCTGTCTTTTTTTAGTCATGACATACCCTCCTGATTTGTTCCTCGTCCTGATGCTTCAGACCGAGCATGTATTCGCCCATGACCTCATCGGTCAGCGTTGAGGTGTCCTCAAAATAGGCGGCGATCTTGCCGTTGTGCATGACGATCAGGTTATCGGAAAGCTCCATGACCTCGTTGAGATCGGCAGACACCAGCAAAACGGCAATGCCGGAGCGGGACAGCTCCACCAGTTTCTTGCGGATGAATTCCGTTGCGCCGACGTCGATGCCGCGGGTGGGCTGGTCGGCGATAATCAGCACAGGGTCGTTCGAGAATTCCCGCGCGACGACGACCTTCTGAATGTTACCGCCGGAAAGCATGGCGACCTTCTGCTGGCGGGACTTGCACAGCACGGTGTAGTCCTTGATGAGCCGGTCGGCCTCTGCGTGGATGGCCTTCATATTGAACAGCGGGCCTTTGTTGAAGCGCTTCTTTGTGCTGCGGTCAGAGATCAGGTTTTCCTCAATCGAGGCTGCGCCTGCAATGCCGTAGAGCATACGGTCCTCGGGAACCAGCGACACGCCAAGCTCGCGGATTTTCTGCTGCGAAAGCCGCTGAATGTCCTCACCGTTGACGGTAATTCTGCCGCTGTCGGGCGTGTTGAAATGGAAGAGCATATCGACCAGCTCCTTCTGGCCGTTGCCCTCCACGCCCGCGACGCCGAGGATTTCGCCCTTGCGAACGTCAAAGGAAAGCTTGTCGAGCATCTTCTTACCCCAGACGTTGACATATTCCAGATCCCGCACGGAAAGCACGGTATCGGTGGGCACTGCGGTGTCCTTTTCAACGCTCAGCACAACGTCGCGGCCGACCATCAGGCGGGAAATATCCTGCTTGGTCACATCGCAGGTGTTATATACGCCCATGCTTCTGCCGTTGCGCATGATGGTCAGGCGGTCGGTGATCTCCATGATCTCGTCGAGCTTATGGGAAATAAAGACGATGGTGTAGCCCTGATTTTTCAGGTGAATCAGCTCGCGGAACAGCTCGGCGGTCTCCTGCGAGGTCAGAACGGCAGTCGGCTCGTCGAGAATCAGAATCTTCGCGCCGCGCACCAGCGCCTTGAGAATTTCGACCTTCTGCTTCATGCCGACGGGGATATCTGCAACCTTGGCCTCGGGGTCCACGGCAAGGTTGTACTTTTCGGCGTATTCGCGGGTGATCTGGATGGCCTTGTCCTTGTCAATGAAGATGCCGGATTTCTTCGGCACCATGCCGAGCACAACGTTTTCGGCGACGCTCAGACTGGGAACGAGCATGAAGTGCTGGTGCACCATGCCGATCCCGTGGGAAATGGCGACGGAGGGGGAGGTGAGCGTCAGCTTTTCGCCGTGCACGATGATCTCACCCTCGGTCGGCTGCTCCAGACCGAACAGCATTTTCATCAGTGTGGATTTGCCGGCGCCGTTCTCGCCCATAAGCGCGTGGATTTCACCCTCACGGAGGTTAAAGTTCACGCCCTGGCTGGCGGCAACGCCGTTGGGATAAACCTTGGTGATATTTACCATCTGAACGACGTATTTCTCGCCCTCGAGAATGGCCTGCTTCACATCAGGCATAGGTGGTATCCTCCTTTTTCTGCAATGGATTACATTATTATACTATAATAGTCGGGAAAAGAAAAGTGCTTTTGTCAATTTTAACCAAAGAAAAACAAAAAAACTGCAAATAAAGAGGCGGCCGAAGCCGCCTCTTTTAAAATAGCAGAACTTACGGACGAACCTTGTCGCGCAGCTCGACGGCCAGATCGGCGCCGCCCTCAGCCAGAGCGGAGTCAACGACGACTTCGCCGGAGAGGATCTTTTCCTGCGCGGCCGCAACCGCGGCCTGCGTTTCGGCAGAGGCGACCTTGACGAAGTTCTTGTCCGTCACGATGCCAACACCGCCCTCAGCGATGCCGAGGTTGATTTCGGTGCCCCAGAAGGTCTTGCCGGCATCCCACTGATCAAAGAACCATACGAGCGAATCGCCAATGTTCTTCAGACCGGAGGTCAGGGTGATAGCAGCCAGGTCGGGGGAGAAGGTCAGCTCCTGGTCGGAGTCAACGCCGATGAACCATGCCTTGCCGGTTTCCAGAGCAGCCTCAGCCGCGCCGTTGCCTGCATTGCCCGCGACGCCCCAGATGATGTCGCAGCCGTTGTCGTTGATCATGGAGATACCGTATTCCTTCGCAATGGCGGTATCAACGTAGTCGTTGGTGTAGCGGGTGTCGACCTTGATGTCGGGGTTGACGGACTGAGCGCCTTCGATGAAGCCGATCAGGAAGTCATTGATAACGGGGGAATCAACGCC
>CAKUNB010000117.1 GCA_934668285.1 uncultured Oscillospiraceae bacterium
GGGCGGTTTTGGCGGTGGCCCGGGCGGTTTTGGCGGCGGCGCAGGCGGCTTCGGCGGCGGTCCGGGCGGTTTTGGCGGCGGCCCGGGCGGTTTTGGCGGCGGTCCGGGCGGTTTTGGCGGCGGCCCGGGCGGCTTCGGCGGTGGCCCGGGCGGCTTTTGTGGTGGGCCGGTGGGGCGCGGCGAGTCGGGAAAGGTTTGGCGGCGGTACTGGCCCTGCCCGTCCGGCTGGTAACGATGATACATGGCAACCGCTCCTTTCCCTATTTCGGCTTGAGCTTTCCGTAGTTTTGCAGCGCGGCGCTGACCAGATGCGAAATGCGCGCAATCTGCATGGCGCGGTCGAGCTTGCCGCGCCGGTCGGGCGCGAGATAGGGCTTCAGGGCGCACAGCAGTGCCTCCTGCTTTTTGTCGCTCTGCTGCGTTTGCTGCATCAGCTGCATCAGCCCCTGCAGCATCGCGCCGTCGACCGGCGGCGGAGGTGGCGGAGGTGCGTCCGGCCGCTCCGGCGGCGGCTCCGGCTGCATGCCGAACGATTGCGCCAGCGACAGTATCTGCGCCATGCTGTCCGGATCGGCAAGAATTTGATTGAGCTTCTCCTCCAGATGTTCCGTAGCTACCACCTACCTCCCGCGGCGTCTGCGCCGGTTATTTTTCTCCCTCGTTGATTTTTTGCAGCAGCGCGGCGGCCTCCGGCGTCTGCGCCAGCGGCTGAAGGAGCTTTTTTGCCGTTTCCGTATCGCCGCTGCGATAGGCCTGCAGGGCCTGCTGCAGCGTGCCGTCGTCCTGCCGCAGGAGCGCCATCAGCCGCCGTCCTTCCGGCGAGCCGAGCACCCGCCGGAAATCTTCGGCAGAAAAGGGAAATTTCTTTTCCATCGTCATTGCCTCCCGCTTTGCAACCTGTTATAATCCTATATATGCAGACGGAAACGAAGGGGTGACAGCATGAAGCTATTGGTTTTGTCCGACTCGCACGGCGATCTGGCGGGGATGCGGCTTGCGCTGCGGCGCGAGCGGCCCGATCAGGTGCTCCATCTCGGCGACCACGCGCAGGACGCCTTTGAACTGGCGCAGGAATTCAGCACGACGCCGATTGCCTATGTGCGCGGCAACTGCGACGGGCCGTTTCCGCGCTGCGCCGACACCTTCCTGCGGAAGCTCGCGGGGGTGCAGGTGTTCGCGGCGCACGGCCACCGCTACGGCGTCAAGAGCGGCCTGCTGCGCTTTTTCTATGCGGCGCGGGAGAACGGCGCGGCGCTAGCGCTGTTCGGCCACACGCACTGCCCGTACTGCGGGGAGGAAAACGGCCTCCGGCTGGTCAACCCCGGCTCGTGCAGGGGGCCGTATGGCACGTACGCAGTGATCACAATAGAAAACGGTGCGGTAACGGACTGCCGCATCCGTGATGTATATGAGGAGGAAACCACATGATTCTGGCGATTGACATTGGCAACAGCAACATCGTTCTCGGCGGCATCGAAGGCGACGACATTCTGTTTGAGGCGCGGATGGCGACGGATCTGATCAAGACCTCGGACCAGTACTGCGCGGAGCTGAAAACCATGCTGACCCTGTTTGAGGTCGATCCGGCGGCGATTGAGGGCAGCATCGTGTCCTCCGTTGTGCCGCCGCTGCTCAATTCCTTCAAGACGGCCATCCGCAAGCTGACGGGGAAGTCCTGCATGATCGTCGGGCCGGGCATCCGCACGGGACTGAATATCCGCATGGACAACCCCTCGGAGGTCGGCAGCGACCTGATCGTTGCGGCGGTGGCGGGCATTGCGCAGTACGGCGCGCCGCTGCTGCTGGTCGATATGGGCACGGCGACGACCATTACCGCCGTGGACAGCAGCGGCTGCTTTGTCGGCGGCTGCATCTGCCCCGGTGTGCGGATTTCCATGGAGGCGCTGACCGGCAGGACTGCGCAGCTTCCCGGCATCAGCCTCGACCAGCCGCAGCGGGCCATCGGGAAGAACACCCGCGACTGCATGCGCAGCGGCATCATGCTTGGCACGGCTGCCATGATCGACGGCCTGCTCGACCGCATGGAGGCAGAGCTTGACGCACCGGCCAAGGTCGTCGTGACGGGCGGCATTTCCAAGTTCGTTCTGCCGCTGTGCCGCCGCAAGCTGATCTACGACAGCAGCCTGATGCTCAAGGGATTGCTGCTGCTGTACCGAAAAAATCAACCGAAGGAGCGTGCGTTATGAGAACGGAGTTTGACTATCCTTCGCAGGGTGCGGGAACCATCCACGCCTATCGCTGGGAGCCGGAGGGCGCGCCGGTAGCCGTTGTGCAGCTGGTGCACGGCATTGCGGAGCACATGCTGCGCTATGACGATTTTGCGCAATTTCTGAACGCACACGGCGTTCTGGTCGTTGCGGAGGATCATATGGGTCACGGGAAATCCACCGGCAGCGGCGCGGAGCGCTATTTTGCGGGCGGCTGGCTCAGCGCCGTCGCCGATACCTACGAGCTGCTGCGGCGGACGCGGGAGGAATTCCCGACGCTGCCGTACTTCATCCTCGGCCACAGCATGGGCTCGTTCATGACGCGGACGCTGCTGTTTACCTATCCCGATGCGGGGCTGCGCGGCGCTGTCATCTGCGGTACGGGCTGGCAGAGCGGCGCGACGCTGGCCGCCGGACGGACGCTGTGCGCCCTCGAGGGGCTGCGCGTGGGCGAAACGAAGCCGAGCGCCCTGCTAAACAACCTGATGTTCGGCGCGTTCAACCGGAAATTTCCGGACGCAAAGACGGAAAACGACTGGATCTGCGCCGATCCGGCGGTCGTGCAGGCCTACACAGACGATCCGCTCTGCGGCGGCAATGCGTCGGTTGGGCTGGCGCGGGAGATGCTGCGCGGCATCGGTATGATCGAGAAGAAAAAGAATCTGGAGGCCATGCCGAAGGAGCTGCCCGTGTTCTTTATCGCCGGAAAAAGCGATCCGGTCGGCAACATGGGCAAGGGCGTCCGCAAGGCCGCCGAGGCCTTCCGCAAGGTGGGCATGCGCCATGTTGCGCTGAAGCTTTACGACGGGCGGCACGAAATCCTCAACGAGCAGAATCATGCGGAGGTCTACGAGAATATCTGGACATTTTTTGAAAATCAGCTATAAATTGTTACGAATTTGTAATTATTTTTAAGAAAAGACGCATAATATAGCGTGAAAAACTTGACGAAAGCGGGAAAGTCTGCTACAATGGGTGCGGTAAATTTCCAATGGGAGTGAAACAATGAGACGCACAGCTTGCAGCCTGCTGGTACTGCTCTGCCTGCTGATCGGCCTTGTAATGCCGGTCTTTGCTGAGCAGGAGCCGCAGCCGCTTTCTGAGACAATGGAATTGACCGAGCAGGCGACGGAACCGGAGACGGAGCAGCCCTCCGAGCCGGAGCAGCCGACTGAGGCGGAGCTGCCTGTCGAGACAGAGCAGCCTGCAGAGGAGGAGCGCCCGCAGACCCGCGCGGTGACCAAAATGAAGGTCAGCGAACAGGGGCTTGCATTTATTCGCGAGATGATGTACGGCAGCGTCGGCACCAATCAGCTGGCCGCCGCAGAGCAGGCGGTTAACAGCTTCATGACCCGCTATGATATGCAGCTCAAGCAGACGCAGTTTGACGCGCTGGCCGATCTGGCGCTGGCCTACGGCGGGTCGATCCTCTCGTCCGGCTGGAAGGTCGAAAAGGTCATTGCCAGCGGCCGCTATTACGACGCGGAGCTGGCCAGCGCCTTCTGCGCATGGGTCAGGGACAGCAGCGGCGTTTCGCAGCAGCTGCTGCAGCGCCGCCTGCGCGAGATCAAGCTCTTCCTTTACGGCAGCTACGACGGCATCTGCACGGCGAATTTCCGCTATTTGATCTTTTATCCGAACGGCGGCAAGCTGGAGGACAACTCCGTGCTGTGCTACGCGTACAATCAGGCCTACGGCACCCTGCCAAAGGCGACGCGCGAGGGCTACTACTTCACCGGCTGGTACCTGACGGCCGACGGCGCCGGACGGCGCAAGGCCGCTGACCTCGCCGATAACAACTATGCGCTCTATGCCGGCTGGTCGACAGAGGAGCCGGAGGAGGAATTTGACGACGTTCCCGCCAATGCGTGGTACAGCGCGTATGTGCGCAATGCCGTAAAGCTGGGCCTGTTCAACGGCATGGGCGACGGCCTGTTTGCGCCGAACGACGCAACGACCCGCGCCATGCTGACGACGGTGCTCTGGCGCCGTGACGGCAAGACCGAGGCGGAGACCGCGCCCTTTACGGACGTGCCCGCGTCGCAGTGGTACACGGCGGCGGTCAACTGGGCCTATCAGGCGGGCGTGGTCAAGGGCATGGAGGAGACGCTGTTCGCGCCGGATCTGAAAATCACGCGCGAGCAGCTGGTAACGATGCTCTACCGCTATGCGCAGCAGAAGGAAGGCTATCAGACCGAGCTGCGGGCGGAGCTTACCGCTTTTTCCGACGCGTCCGAGGTTTCGGACTATGCCGCCGAGGCGATCCAGTGGGCGGTTGCGGCGAAGATCATGAACGGCGACGGCGGAAAGCTGCGGCCGCAGGGCAACGCGACCCGCGCCGAGTGCGCAAAG
Organism: uncultured Oscillospiraceae bacterium; assembly: GCA_934668285.1. Lineage (GTDB taxonomy): Bacteria > Bacillota > Clostridia > Oscillospirales > Oscillospiraceae > JAZOXB01. Next base: position 4,581 of record CAKUNB010000117.1, read on the forward strand.
CTGCTGGTCTGCTTTGTGCAGCTGACCGAGACGCTGCCTTTCCCGATTCCCGAGCCGGATCCCGTTCCCGACCCCGAGCCGACGCCGGAGCCTGACCCGACGCCGACGCCGCCGGTGCTGCGCACCAGCGAGGCGGGCATCCAGTTCATCAAGGATCACGAGGGCTTTATCAAATACGCGATCTGGGACTACGCGCAGTGGTCCATCGGCTACGGCACGCGCTGCGAGGAGAACGAATTCCCCGACGGCATCACCGAGGAGGAGGCGGACTACCGGCTTCGCCTGATGATGGTGGACTTTGAAACGAGCCTGAATGCTCTGGAGGCCCGCTTTGGCCGCACCTTCAGCCAGCAGGAGTACGACGCACTGATCAGCTTTACGTTCAATCTCGGCGCGGGCTGGATGAGCAACACCGGCAGCGATACTTATAAAATGCTGAAAAACAACAGCTTCACGGAGATGGAGTTTGTCAATACGCTCGGCCTGTGGATCAACGCCGGCGGTCAGCCGCTCAACGGTCTGGCCAGCCGCCGCATGGATGAGGCCAACCTTTATCTGCACGGCGAGTACCTTCGCGGCTGTAAGCGCTATCTGCGCCTTGCTTTCCAGCCAAACGAGGGCGAGTGCGAGAAGAAATACTATTATTACATGACCGGCCAGACCCTGGGCGATTTGCCCGTGCCAACGCGCGAGGGCTATACCTTCCTCGGCTGGTATGACCGGATGAACGGCGGCGAGCTGTTCACGGCGGACACGGTTGCGCCGGACTACGGCAACTATACACTGTATGCCCGCTGGCAGCAGGGATAACAAGAACGCCTCGGCGGGTGCGTCGGGGCGTTTTTCCTGCGCGGAAAGGAGAAGACAATGGCAACCTATCGACTGACACTGGCCTATGACGGCACCCGCTACCGCGGCTGGCAGCGCCTGTCCGGCGCGGCGACGGTACAGGGGCGGGT
>CAKUNB010000118.1 GCA_934668285.1 uncultured Oscillospiraceae bacterium
TGTTCTTCCTGAACACCGGCGGGCTTACCGACAACGACGTTTATGTCGGCCATGTCGTCGCCGACGACTATCAGGTTGGCTACTATGCAGGCACATGGACCGCACAGCGCTTCCTGAAGGAAGGCAAGACCGAGATCACTGCGGTCGACACCACCTCCGCCAGCACCGTCGGCCGCAACCGCGTTGACGGCTATCGCAAGGGCATGGAGGATGCCGGCGTTACGGTCGAATGGCTCAACGAGTACATCACCGAAAACCGCGAGCAGTGCATGGCTGCCATTGAGGACGCTCTGACTGCCTATTCCAAGATTGACCTCATCTACGGTATCGGCAGCAACAACAACCTCGGCGCTTATGACGCGGTTGACGCTGCGCAGAGAAAGGACCCGATCATCGTCGGCTGGGATCTCTCCGATGAGGATCAGAAGCTGATCGATGCGAACACCCAGTTTGTTGCGACGCTGGTTGTCAGCGCGGAGTTCGAAATGAACACCACGCTGGACCACGTAGAAGCAAATGCAAAGGGCGAGACCGTTGAGCGCCTGACCAACTACTATCCTGAGCTCTACACCAACGAGGGCATTGTCACCTCCGAGGATGTCTTCGGCGAATAAAACCAGAACTGAAACAACCGGATAAGCACTGCTTCAGCGCTTATCCGGTTGTACTAAGGAAGCATTGCCGCCTGCGGCAAACGGCAGAATGCTCTGCCGTTTGCCTCGGCGATTTCGTACGCGTTCCCCAAAATCCTGAATTGAATGGATGGCACAACAATGCAACAAGAAGAATACGTTCTCCGGCTGGAAAACATCTGCAAGAGTTTTCCCGGCGTAAAAGCATTAGACAATGTTTGCCTGCGCGTCCGCAAGGGGGAGGTACACTCCCTGATCGGCGGTAACGGTGCGGGCAAATCGACCTTAATGAAGATCCTCTCCGGCGCTTATACCAAGGATTCCGGTACGATCTGGATCGACGGCGTTCAGACGGAAATCGGAACGCCCAAGGCAGCCGAAGCCCTCGGGATCTCCATTATTTATCAAGAGCTGAACCTGATCGCTTCTCTTTCCATTGCTGAGAATATTTTCATCGGGAAACAGCCAAAAACCGCGCTTGGCACCGTAAACTGGAGCAAAATGTATGCCGACGCGCAGCGGCTTTTAGATGACTTTCATATACAGCTTGATTCCAAAAAGGCAGTCGGCACGCTGAATGTCGCGCAGCAGCAGATGATCGAGATTATCAAGGCAATCAGCGTCGATGCCAAGGTCGTTATCATGGATGAGCCGACCTCCTCCCTGACGACCAAGGAAATTACCGTCCTGTTCCAGATGATCCGGCAGATGAAGGCAAAGGGCGTTGCGGTAATCTTCATTTCTCACCGCATGGACGAGATTTTTGAGATTTCCGACTATGTCACGATTCTCCGTGACGGCACCTACATTGCCGACCGCCCGATCGACGCCATCGACCGCAATGAGCTGATCGCCATGATGATCGGCCGCGAGATGGCGCAGCAGTTCCCACACCGCGAAAGCCGGCTGGGCGAGGAGCTGCTCCGCGTTTCCGGCCTCTGCGACGGCGTAAAGGTCACCGATGCCAGCTTTACCCTGCATAAGGGCGAGGTGCTTGGCTTTGCGGGACTGGTCGGCGCAGGGCGGACAGAGCTGATGCAGATGCTCTTCGGCGTGCGCCCCTGTAAAAAGGGCGAAATCTGGCTGCATGGGCAGCGGCTGGCGCATCATCATCCGCGCCAGAGCATCCGCAAGGGCTTCGCCTTTGTTACCGAGGACCGCAAGCATGAGGGCCTGGCGCTGAACATGCCCGTTCGCAGCAACATCTGCATGATCGGCATCCGCAAGGTGCTTCGTGGTGGCCTGATCAGCCGCAAAAAGGAACGCGAGGCCTCCGGAAAGTACATCAAGGCGCTGCGCATCGTTACGCCGTCGATTGAGCAGAAGGTCGTCTTCCTCTCCGGCGGCAACCAGCAGAAGGTGGTCCTTTCCAAGTGGCTGATGTCCGATGCGGACATCATCATTATGGACGAGCCGACGCGCGGTATTGACGTGGGTGCCAAGCGCGAGATTTATGAAATCATCAACCAACTGGTTGCCGAGGGGAAATCGATTCTGTTCATCTCCTCCGAGTTTGAGGAGGTTATGGGCGTCTGCGACCGGATTCTCGTCATGTGCGAGGGGCGGATTACCGGCGAGCTGCAGAAGGACGAGTTTTCTCAGCACGCCATCGGAAAATTAGCGGTAGGAGAGCAATAAATTATGAAAATCAAAGCTGTTAGATTAAAAAAAGCTTGGAACAGCATGGGCGTCTGGCTGATCTGCATCCTGCTGTTTGCGATTATGTCCGTCGTTACCGATACGTTCTGCACCTCGGACAACCTGATTAACCTCATTCGCCAGATTGCCGTTACCGGCATCGTGGCGCTCGGCGCGACGTTTGTCGTGCTCTGCGGCGAGATCGACCTCAGCCAGGGCGGCTTTGTCTGCCTGTTCGGCTGCCTTGTGGCCTATTTCATTATGAACATGGGAATCCCCGTTCCCATTGCGATTCTGATTACGCTGCTGATCGGCGCGGTTGGAATGGCGCTGGTCGGCGCAATTGTCGCGCTGCTGCATGTGCCGTCCTTTATTGCAACGCTCGGAATTCAGTATGTGCTGTCCGGCCTTGTCCTGATGCTTACTGACAGCCAGCCGATCACCGGCCTGCCGTCCGGCTTTACCGCAATCGCCCGCGGCTATCTCTTCGGCGACACGATTCCGATCGTGGTGCTGATTCTGCTCGGTGTGTTTGCGCTCGGTGCCTTTGTGCTGCGGTATGTCGTCTTCGGACGTAATGTGATTATTGTCGGCGAAAATGCGCAGACGGCGACGCTCTCGGGCATTTCCGTGCCGATGGTTAAAATCTGCTCGTTCGCGATTGCCGGCGCGTGCAGTTCGCTCGGCGGCATTGTGCTGGCCTCCCGCCTCGGATCGGGCCAGCCATCCTCCGGCTCGGATGTTTCCCTGATGGCTCTGGCGGCTGTGTTTGTCGGCGGGGCCAGCAAGGGCAGCGTTATCAACACCTTCGCCGGAACGCTGATTATCGGCATGATCAACAACGGCCTGAACCTGATCGGCGTTTCCCCTGCGTGGAAGAATATCATCCTCGGCCTGATTATTATTACGGCGGTTGTGATGGATATTATGCGCTCGCGTAAGGCCAGCCGCGCGTAAGAACGGGAGGAAGCAATGAGCAAACCAAGAATTCTTGTCGTCGGCAGCTGCTGCATGGACTATACGTTCGGCAGCACGGTAATTCCGCGAGAAGGAGAAACGGTTCTCGGCAATAACTTCTCCTTTGCGCCCGGCGGAAAGGGCGCGAATCAGGCGCTGCAGGCTGCGCTGCTTGGCGCGGAGGTTACCTTTGTCGGCAAGTTCGGCAGAGATATGAACGGAGAGGTTCTGGTAAAAAATCTGCGCGACGCCGGCATCGACGTTTCCCATGCGCTCTACAACGAGACCGTACCGACGGCAGTCGCCTGTATTCAGCTTCAGCTGCAGCCGAACGGCGAGGTCAACAACCGGATTACCGTCATTCCCGGCTCTCAGATGACCTTCACGGCAGCGGACGTTGCGTTTTTGAAGGACACAATTCGCGATTATGATCTGGTGCTGCTGCAGCTGGAGATCAATATGGAGATCAACGAGCTGGTTGCAGCGTACGCCCATGCCGCGGGCGTTCCCGTGATGCTCAATTCCGCGCCGTCCGCGCCGCTGTCGGAGCAGTTTCTGTCGAGGCTGACCTACATTTCTCCGAACGAGCACGAGGCGAAGGACCTGACGGGCATTGAGATCAATTGCCTTGACGATGCCAGGCACGCGGCGGAAACGCTGCGCTGCCGCGGCGTGCCGAACGTGCTCATCACGCTCGGCGCGGCCGGTGCGGTCTACAGCGGCGGAACGACGTTCCTCCATAAGCCCTGCGTCAAAACGAAGGTCGTTGATCCGACGGCGGCGGGAGACAGCTTTATCGGTGCCTTCTCGACGGCGATTGCGGGCGGCCTGCCGGTTGCCGACGCGATGGTTTTTGCTAATCATGTTGCATCGATCACGGTATCCGGACGCGGTGCGCAGTCGAGCCTCCCGAGCCGGAAAACCGTCGAAACGGCCTACGGCAGCGCCGTTGCGGGATTTTTTTCCGCGATGGGGCTATAAGTGCAGACCGAAGCCGTCATATCGCAAAGGCACAAAAAATCGGCTGTCTCTTTTGGAGACAGCCGATTTTGGGGTTCAGAGGTGAAATTACTTGACCTCGACGGTAGCGCCGGCTTCTTTGAGGTCGTTGGCGAGCTTCTCCGCGTCTTCCTTGGAGATGGCTTCCTTCAGGGTCTTCGGGCAGTTGTCGGCGATTTCCTTCGCTTCCTTCAGGCCGAGGCCGGTGGCAGCGCGGATAACCTTGATGACGTTGAGCTTGGAAGCGCCGCAGTCCTTCAGGACGACGTCGAACTCGGTCTTTTCCTCGACAGCCTCAGCGGCAGCGGGAGCAGCGACAGCAGCGGCAGCGGCGGAAACGCCGAAGGTATCTTCCAGAGCATGAACGAGCTCAGCCAGTTCCAGAACGGAAAGGCCCTTAACTTCTTCGATCAGAGCAGCGATTTTTTCAGACATTGTAAAATCCTCCTAATGTAATTTGTAGTAATGGATTACGCCTCCGCAGCTTCTGCGGGAGCGGGGCCTTCCTTCTGCAGACGGATCTGGTCCAGAACGAATGCGAGGGAAGAGATGGGCGCGAGGAACGTGCCGAGGACCTGCGCGATGAGCGCGTCCTTGCCGGGCAGTTCGCCGAAGCCCTTGAGCTGGTCAACAGTCATGACGGTGCCTTCAACGAAGCCGCCCTTGATGTTGAGCACATTCTTGTTTTTCTTGGCAAATTCGCAGACGATGCGAGCGGGAGCGATGGGGTCGCCGGTGGTGGTAGCGAGGGAAGTGGTGCCGTTGAGCAGCTCGTCAAACTGGTTGTAGCCGGCCTTGTTGGCGGCGAACCGGGTGAGCGTGTTCTTGACGACGGTGTATTCCACGCCAGCTTCACGGAACTTGTTACGCAGCTCGGTATCCTGTGCGACAGTGATGCCCTTGTAGTCGACGAAGACGGCTGCGGTGGAATTCTGCAGCTTCTCAGCCAGAGCATCAACGATTGCCTTTTTGCTTTCGAGTACCTTAGTGTTGGGCAATGTGTGTCACCTCCGAAAAAAATATCCTCATGCCAAAAGACATGAGGACACAGAAATTCAGTCATTCGTGTGCAACCTCGGCAGGATTTGAACCGTTACGGCGCAGAGCGCCTCCTGCTGTCTTTGGCAACCTGTAGTATTATAGCAGATTTTCTTCGATTGTCAAGGGAAAATTTCAGTTTTTGGGCAGATCTTTTGCGATTTTTGGGCAGATCTTTTGCGATTTTTGGGCAGAGAGAGGAGAGGCGTTGTGCAGGCACCGTCGTC
>CAKUNB010000119.1 GCA_934668285.1 uncultured Oscillospiraceae bacterium
GGGCAGGGGTGGCGGTGATGGCGGAGATTTCGTAGGCGGTGCGCTCCTCGGGGACGCCGTCGAGCACCTTGATATACGTCCGGCTCTGCAGGCGGCCGGTCAAAAACAGCGCCGTGCCGACCGGCGCACCGGCCGTCTCCTGCGCGCAGCGGCCCCAGAGGATGCACGGCAGATAATCGGCGCGGCGATAGGGGCGGTTGACCGCGAGCATCACGTCGCAGATCTCGCGGCCAAGCGGCGTGCGGCGGTAGACCGGCTCCTTGCAGATCGCGCCGCAGAGCGTGACCTGATTGTCATGCGGCAGATTCGTGACCTCCATCGTCTCGGCAAACACGGAAATGATCAGCCGCCTACCCGTGCCCGCGCGATTGTTAAAGGAGCGGATTTGTCCCGTGATATGTATTGCGTCGCCCTCGTCGGCGGCCGTTTGCCGCAGGAGCGTTTCGGACGCCAGCACCGGCAGCCGGTCGACCGCGCCGGACAGGCGCGTGACCTCCAGCGGAAAGGAAAAGAAGCGCCGGCCATGATTGCTATGCGAGTACTGCGGCGCTCCGGCCAATGCGCCGGTCAGCACGATCCGATTTTCGTTTTGTTCCATTGTCCCACCTCGTTCAACGTCTTATGGGAGAGTATATTCCCCGCGCGGAACGATTATGCCCGCCGTATACGCGGCGCAAAAGCGGGAAAAATACCCCAAACGGAGGTGGCGAACATGCGGAAAAATTACGGCGCGGCGCTGGCGGGCGCGGCGGCGGGGCTGGCCAACGGCCTGTTCGGCGCGGGCGGCGGGATGCTGCTGCTGCCGCTGCTGGAGCGGCTGACGGACCTTGACTCGCGCGAGCAGTTTGCAAGCTCGGTGTGCATCATTCTGCCGCTGTGCCTGGTGTCGGCGGCAGTGTACTGGCTGCGCGGCGGAGCGTTTTCCGGCGAGGCGGTGCCGTATCTCATCGGCGGGGCGCTCGGCGGGCTGATCGCAGGGCTGCTGCTCAAGCGGCTGCCGACGAAGCTGCTGCATCGTGTGATGGGCGCACTCATCGTCTGGGGCGGGTTGCGGCTGGTGCTGCAATGATCGCGGCGCTGGCCGGGCTGGTGTGCGGCGTGCTGTCCGGCCTCGGCATCGGCGGCGGCACGGCGCTGATGGTCTGGATGACCGCCGTGCAGGGCATGGAGCAGGTGCAGGCGCAGGGAATCAACCTGTTATATTTCATCCCGACCGCGCTGACCGCCCTCCTGCTCCACGCGAAAACCCGCCTCATCCGCTGGAAACCCGTCCTCTGGGCCGCCCTCCCCGGCTGCGCAGCCGCCGCGCTCACCGCATGGCTCGCCACCGGTCTGGACACCGCCCTCCTTCGCCGCCTCTTCGGCGCCTTCCTCCTCCTCGTCGGCCTCCGCGAGCTGTTTGGAAAACACAAAAATGGGTAAAAACGACCGCTCCGGCAACTCGGAGCGGTCGTTTTATTTGTCAATTTCAAAAGGCGTTTTCTTTCGGAATTTTCCTGCATCAGCCTGTGGAAGCCGCCTAACCCTAATGCAAAGCTCCACAGGTGTACGTATGCTGATCCCATCACTTGCTTCAACGCTGCGATAGACAATCGAAGTTGCTATCTTGGTATAGTGTACACATGTTACTATGAAATTGTCAATGATTTTCCCGAAATTTTTCGGCGTTAGCGCCTTAAAAACGCCAGATAACCCTCCAAAATCAAGGACGCGGCGACGGCGTCTACGGTGTTTTTACGTTTTTTGCCGTGGTAGTTGCAGTCGGAGAGGATCTGGTGGGCCTCGACGGTGGTGCGGCGCTCGTCCCAGAGGACAACGGGCATTCCGGCCGTGCGCTCAACGAGGGCGGCAAAGTCACGATACAGCGCAGCGCGAGGCCCCTCCGAGCCGTCCATGTTGCGCGGAAAGCCCATGACGAGCCGCTCCGCGCCGGTAGACTGCACCAGCTCCGCGATTTTTGCGGCAGTTTTTTCCGGATTGCGGCTGTGGATCACGTCGGTCTGGCCGACGATGGTGCCGCTTTGGTCGGAGACGGCGATGCCGGTGCGGGCGTCGCCGTAGTCGATGGCAAGAACTCTCATTCCGCCGTCCCCCGCTGCACGAATTTTCTGAGCGGCAGCCACACAAGGAACGCCAGCGCCGAGCCGAGCAGCGCCGTCAGCAGCTGCGTAACGGAAAAGGTCGTCTTGGCCACAGCAATGGCCTGCGCCGGAAGTGCGTCCGCGCCGGAAAGGATGCCGCGCGAGATCGTCAGCCAGAGGAACAGCGCCTTGACGACCGAGCCGAATACCAGTCCGGCAATCAGCGTCCACGAGCGCGGAAGCTTCGCAGCCAGCACCCAAAGCCCTGCAAACAGCGCAAAGCAGCCGCCGAGCGCGATCAGCAGCACGAGCAGCAGCGGCGTGAGCGTGAGCTGCACCAGCTCCCCGAACGAGGCGAGGAAGGCAATGCCGATGCTGCCCCAGAGGGCGGCGGCGACCAGCGCGATGACCAGCACCGAGCGGAAGCGCGGGTCGGACAGCGTCAGCTTCTGCGTCTCCGGCAGCCGGGCCGCCAGCCGGAGGCCGAAGAACCACACGAACAGCGAAAAAATAAAATTACCGACCATAATGCATGGCACGATCATCGGGTAGGCGCTCATGACGGGGCTGCCGGTGATGAGCCACGAGGTCAGCGGCGTAACAAGCGACAGCACCGCGCCGCTCCACAGGCCGCAGAAAAGCGTCGCAAGAATGAGAATTGCGTTGATGACCGGCCCTGTGAGATAGACCGAGGTGTTTTTCAGAAACTGCGCCGCGACGCACAGCGCCAGCAACAGCGCCGTCCGGCAGATCAGGCGGACATTGGGTTTCATAGAGCGTTCCTCCGTTTCGATGATGGTTCTGGGAACTCTGGGACAGGCCACAGAGGCCACTTTATTATACCCGCCCGCGTCCGGGATTACAAGCCCCCAAAAACGGGCTTGACCGATGGGCGCAGGCGGCATAGAATAGCGAAAAAAAGGAGGCTGAGATACTTGGACGAGCTTACCATCCGTCGGGCGCGGGAAACGGATCTTCCTGCCCTTGACCGCCTGCTGTTGCAGGTGCACAAGGTGCACAGCGGCGCGCGGCAGGCATATCGGCATGCAGCTGTATGATTTCGTCCTCGATTTTGCGCGGCAGAGCGGCTGCTATAACGTCACGCTGAACGTCTGGGCGGACAACCCCAACGCGCTGCACTTCTACGAAGCCGTCGGCCTGCGCGTGCAGAAGATCGGCATGGAAAAAATCCTATCACCAAAAGCTCCTGCCCACCGGTGTTCGGCGGGCGGGAGCAAATTTTCACTTTCTTACAGCGCGGCGGGGACGCAGGCGGCGACGGAGTATTCCGTCACGCCGAGGATGGTCTCGCCGTCGATCTGGAGCGCGGTCGGCGCGTCGAATTCGACCTTGATATCATGGCCGGTCAGCACCTGCACCATTTCGGTGTGCTTCACATGCTCGCCCTTGAAGATGGAGGGGAACACGGCCAGCGTCTTGAGCTTGCCGGAGCCGAACATCACGCAGACGGAGACGGTGCGCGCGGGATTCAGGCGATCCTGCTGCGGCGTGACCATCATGCCGCCGCCGTAGAAGCGGCCATTCATCGTCGGTGCCAGCCAGACCTTGCGGAAGGTGTGCACCTTGCCGTCGACCGTGACCTTGGCGTTGACGGGCTTATAGTGGAACAGCAGGCCCTTGATGGCGATGGCGGTATAGTTGACGGGCTTGGTGGTCGTCTCGCGGAGCCGGTCGCCGACCTCGCAGCAGTAGCCGTCGATGCCGTAGCCGATGCCGTTGAGAAAGCGGTAGGTCTTGCCCTTCACCGTCACCGCAGGCAGACCGGCCAGATACTTCTTGATGGAAAACGGCGGCTCGCCCTTCTGCTTGCCGAGGTCGTGCAGGAAGTCGTTGCCGCTGCCGACGGCGAAATACAGGATATCCTGCGCAATGGCCAGCGCCAGCGTGTCGTTGATAAACCGGTTGATCGTGCCGTCGCCACCGGCGAGAACGATCGGCTCATCGGCCGCTATCGTGTTGAAAAAATCCTCGTAGGCGCCGATTTTTGTCATATCGTAGTAGCGCAGCTCATTTCCGGCCAGCAGCCCGTCGAGCTGGTGCGCCGCAGTCTCGCCGGAGCCATTTCCGGCAAGCGGGTTAAAGAGGATATGATAGGTCATTTTGTATTCCCTTTCTCTCGTGGTATGCCGACATTATAGCGTAAAATCCGCCATTTCGCAATGGTCATTTTTGCGCGAATGCCCAAAGGGATTGACACCGTTTGCCGAACACGATACAATAAGGCCGGAGGGGATGGAAATGGACAAAACGGCCCTGCGGCGGGAGCTTGCGGCGAAGAAGCGCGCGCTGACCGCCGCGCAGATCGAGGCGGCCTCGGCCGCGCTTGCCGCGCAGCTGTTCCGCCACCCGCTGTATCAGAGCGCCCGCGCGCTCTATGCCTATCTGAGCTACAATCAGGAGGTGCGCACCGCGCCGATCCTTCATCAGGCACGGCTGGACGGGAAGCGCGTCGCCGTGCCGCGCGTAGTAGGTGAGCGGATTGAATTTATCTGGCTGGAGCCGGAAACGGCGCTGGAATCGGGCTATTGCGGCATTCCCGAGCCGGTCGGCGGTGCGGTTGCGGACGACCCCACGGCGCTGGTGCTGATGCCCGGGCTGGCCTTCGACCCCGAGGGCAACCGGCTGGGCTACGGCGGCGGCTTTTACGACCGCTTCCTCGAGCGCGAGCCGGAGCATCCGACCGTCGCGCTGTGCTACGGCTTCCAGCTCTTGCCGCATCTCGAGGTGCAGACCCACGACCGTCCGGTGGATGTCGTGATTTCTCAGCCGATTACGGAGGAGGCACTATGAAACTACAGGCAGTGGCGGAATACAACGCCGGCGGCTATCTGATTTACGCCGCCGATTACCCCGGCGCGTTCGTGCGCGGGCAGACGGAGGCCGAAGCGCTGGCCAAGTTCCCCGGCGAGCTGCGCAGCTATCTGCATTGGAGCACCGGCGCAAGGCCCGCCTACGACGATCCGGAAATTGAGATCGTCCAGCGCAAGGTGTCGGCGCTGCAAATCAATCTGGCCGATTCGGACGTCCTGTTCGACGCGGAGCGGCAGTCGCTCTCGCCGCAGGAGTACGAGGCGCTGAAGCTGCTGGTGCTGCGCTCGGCGCGGGACGTGCGCCGAATGTACGAGAGCATCCCGAATCCGGATATCTCCGACCGGCCGAAGCGCATCTGCTTTTACGGTGCGGTGCCGCGCACGCCGCGCGAGATGTATGAGCACATCAACCAGACGACGGCGTACTATGTCGGCGCGTTCGGCCTTCCCTTTGAAAACGTCGCAGACCTTTACACCAACCGCCTGCAGGCGCTGGCCGAGCTGGAAACGCTGCCGGGCGCCCTGAGCGGGACGGTCTATAC